>CAZHDH010000020.1:0-37165 GCA_964531245.1 uncultured Bacteroides sp.
TGGTAGCCTCGGTTAAGAGTAAACTGAAAAATGCTTTACTTTTTCAGTGCCCTCCAGCGGTGCATTCGTTTTTTTAATTTTAATTATCCTAAGGACGTGGGCTATACACTCTTGGTATTATCATCACCCGAGGGCAGGCCCTTGGCCGAATGGAAGAATGGACTGATGTATTTCTCGCCGAAGCGTTGCAACAATTCCCAGAAGTTGGGGACAAAGAGTGTACCGATCACCGCATTGATAGCCATACCGAACACAACGGCTGTACCGAGCGAGATTCGGGATGCAGCACCTGCGCCGGTGGCAAAAAGCATCGGCATTACACCGAGCACAAAGGCTACCGCTGTCATCATGATAGGACGGAAGCGCACTTTGCCGGCATCCAGGGCGGCCTGGCGTATGGTCTCGCCGGCCTTGCGGTAGTCCATCGCATATTCGACGATAAGAATGGCGTTTTTGGCCGACAAACCCAATAGCAGCACGATGCCAATCTGGGTGTAGATACTGATGCTCTGCCCCATGAAGATACATCCTACTATAGTGCCCAGAATAGCTGTAGGCATAGCTATTACCACGGCGATCGGGTCGGTAAGGCTTTCATATTGAGCGGCAAGCACCAGCAGGGTGACTATCACAGCCAGAATGAGCACGAAAGTGACAGTTGTGCCCGATTGGGTTTCCTGATAGGCTTCGCCGGTCCAGGCATAGCCGTAATTATCGCCCACGGCCTTGCGCACAATTTCTTCCATAGCGTTGATACCGTCCGAGGAGCTGACTCCCTTGGCCGGAGTAGCGGTGAGCGAGGCGGTGGTGTACATATCATATCGCGAAACGGTGGGCGCACCCATAGTGGGCTCGATGGAAGCGAAGGTGGAGAATGGCACCATATCGCCGGCGGCGTTGCGCACGGTGAGCGCGAGCACGTCCTGAATATGATTACGCGCCGAGGCATCTGCGGCGATATTCACCTGATACACGCGACCAAATTCTACGAAATCGTTGACATACTGTCCGCCCATGAATGCCGAAAGGGTGGAATAAATGCTTTCGAGTGTGAGTCCCTGCATCTTGGCGCGGTCGCGATCTATATTAATGGTATATTGCGGCACGGTGCCTTCATACAGTGAGGATACCGAAGCAATACGCGGGTCTTTGTCGGCCTCGGCGATAATGTCGCGCAAAGCCTGCTGCATAGCGGCCGGTCCGTGACTATTGATATCAAGGAGCTGCATCTCAAGTCCGGATGACATACCCAAACCCGGAATAGCCGGGGGATTGAGCGAGAAGATCACCGGTTCCTGCATCATGGCACCTATTTCGTTGGCACGGTCGATTATGCTTTCCACGCTTTCCGATTTAGCCTTGCGCTCGCTCCAGGGTTCGAGGATCACGAATGCCGAACCGAGGTTGGAACTTGCACCGCCACCCATAAACGACATACCGCTGATTGCCATCACATCCTTGACACCGGGAATCTGGCGCAGGCTGTCGGTATAGGCCTTCATGACGCGGTCGGTGCGTTCGAGCGACGCTCCGGTGGGGAGCTGTACAGAGCTTATAAAGTAGCCCATATCCTCAGAGGGTATATATGATGTAGGCCATTTTACAAAGCCCCAGAAAGCGGCGGCTGTGATGAGCAGATAAACACCGATAGCCACCACAGGGCGTTTCAGGAATTGTCCCACAACTTTCATATACCCATTGAGTGTGGCACCAAAGCCTTTGTTCCACCATTTATACAGGAAGAACTTGGTGGGTTTGGTCTTGCGCAGGAACAGGGCGCACATAGCCGGGGTGAAGGTAAGCGCGTTGAAACCCGAGAAGGCGGTGGACACCGCAATGGTGAGCGCAAACTGCTTGTATAGCTGACCGGTGATACCGCTCACCATCGCAGTGGGGATGAACACCGATAGGAGCACAAGCACCTCGCCGATCACGGGTCCTTGCAGCTCGATCATTGCTTTTTCGGCGGCCTGGCGCGCGTTCAGCGTGCCATCGTCCAATAGTCGCGAACAGTCCTCGACCACCACAATCGCATCATCCACCACAATTGCAATGGCAAGCACGAGGCCGAACAATGTGAGTGTGTTTAGCGAGAAACCCATCCACTTCATCACCGCGAGCGTGGCAATGAGCGACACGGGAATGGTGAGCATAGGTATTACCACAGCGCGCCAGTTCTGCAGGAATATCAGAATCACGAGCATCACGAGGATGGTGGTTTCGAGGAAGGTGACAAGAAGCTCGTCGATCGAGGCGTTTACAAAGTCGGTAGTATTCAGAAGCACATTGAAATCGACACCCGGCGGCAGAAATTCGCGCTGCGATTCAAGTTCGGCGATACATGCTTTGGCCACCGAGAGCGCATTGGCACCCGGAAGCTGGCTGATGCCGATCAGAGCAGCCTGACCGCCATTGACGCGCGCTGTCTGTGTATAGGTTTCAGACCCGAGATCCACGGTGGCCACATCGCTCAGGTGCAGAATCTGCTGACCATCGCTTTTCAGGATAATATCGCCAAATTCCTTGGGGTCGGACAGACGCCCGCGGGTGGTGAGGGTGTAGGTGAATGCATCGTCAGTATTGGTAGGTTGCGCACCGACGCTGCCGGCCGACACCTCCATATTCTGAGATTGAATGGCAGCTGTGACATCGGATGTGGTGAGTCCACGCTCGCGCATCTTGGCCGGATCAAGCCAAATACGCATTGAATATTCGCCGCCGCCGAAAGCCTGCACGTCGCCTACCCCATCAATGCGCGCCAGGCGGTCGGTGAGGTTTAGCTTGGCATAATTCGTGAGATACAAGGCATCGTAACGCGCCGGATCATTACTCTCAAGAGCGATAAACAGAATCTGGTTGCTCGACTGCGAATTTACCGACACACCCTGCTGCTTTACAGATGTGGGCAGTGTGGCCTCGGCCTGCGACACACGGTTCTGCACCTTCACGGTGGCGATGTCCAGGTCGGTGCCTTGCTCAAATGTGACAGTGAGCTGATAGGAGCCGTCGGAACCCGAAGTTGAACTCATATACATCATACCATCGACACCGTTTACCTGCTCCTCGATGGGCACACCGACGGTTTCGGCCACGGTGGTGGCATCTGCGCCGGGATATGTGGCGGATACCATAACCGTAGGTGGAGTGATGTCGGGATACTGCGCCACCGGGAGTTTGCTGAAAGTGAGCGCTCCCGCCAGCACCATAGCCACTGCGATTACTATCGCAAAAATGGGCCGTTCAATAAAAAATCTTGAAAACATAGCTGCGGGTGTTTACTTCCGGTTAGACATATAGGGTTTGACAGTCATATCGTCGCGCACTTTAAGCAATGCGGATGTGACGTAGCGGTCGCCGGGGCGCAGACCCTGGGTCACCACACGCATCGAATCGTTGACAATATCGCCGGCGACAATGGGAGTGTACACCACCTTATCAGAGTCGTTGACCACATATACATATTGCCCCTTTTGGTCGGTGGAGATAGAGGCATCGCGCACCAGCAGCGCATCGGGTTCAATTTTGTAAGGGAGACTGATGGTGCAATACATACCGGCGCGAAGCTCGTTGTAGATATTATTGATATGAGCCTGCAGCTGAATTGTTCCGGTTGAGGTGCTTACATTCGGTGCCATATATGACACACTGGCTGTGTAGGCGTGCGGGAGCTCTTCAGAGAAGCTTACGGGGATGGAGTCGTAATTGATCAGATGACGATTGTTCTCGTTGGTAAACACGCGCAGGAACGAAGCGTCCTCGATAGAAAAATTAGCGGTAACCACATCGTCCTGATATAATGTTGCCAGAGTTACTGGAGAAGCGGAACCATTTACAAACGTGCCCATGGAATAGGCGTTTGTGCTGATACGTCCGTTATACGGGGCGCGGATATAGCAGTATGAAAGTTGGAGGCGTGCATCTGCAAGGGCCGCTTCGGCGCTCTTGATTGCAGCGCGGCTCTGGTCGCGGTCGCTCAGAGCTTGTGCGAGTTCCATTTGACTTACGGCGTGGCTCTGGAATGCTTTTTCGACAGCGGTGTAGTGCTGCTCGGCATATTCATTCTGGCTTTTGGCTGTGGCAAGGCTGGCCTGAGCTGTGGCCACAGCATTCTGATATTGGGTGGGATCGATAGTGAACAGAAGCTGACCGGCCTTGACTTCCTCGCCGCCCTGATAGTTGGCGCCCGAGACCGTGCCGCTCACACGCGCCACGATATTCAGAGTTTTATCGGCAGTGAGCGTGCCGGGGTATTCCTTATATAGAGTCACGGAATCAGTGACAACCTCAGCCACCTCGACCGGCATAGCACCTTCGGCATCCGATTTATCAGATTTGTGGGAATGACAAGCCGAAGCAACCAATACGAGCGCCGCGGCGGGATAAATGGCAATGTGTTTCATTTGTGTTTTAGGTTAGAGTTATAAATCGAATCCGCCACCGAGGGCTTCGTAAAGTTCAATGAGTGAAGTAAGCGCCGAGGCATGCGCGCTAATCACATTGTTAGCATAGTTGAGCACGCTTTGCTGAGCTGTGGCAACATCGCTGAAGGTGCTCAGCCCCTGAGTGTACAGGTCGAGCTGCAGGTTGAGAAATTCGACAGCGGAATCAAACGCGTCGCGGGTATCGGAGATTTGCCCGAGGGTGTTGCCGTAAGCAATCAGGGCGTTATCCACCTCGGAATATGCATTCATCACGGTATAGTTGTAATTATCAATCTGTGCCATGAGTTCATCGTTGGCAGCGGCCACATTAGCGCGTCGTGCAAAGCCGTCGAACACTGTCCACGACAGGGTTGGTGTGACCGAATAATTGAATCCGCGCTTTGTGAACATATCGCCGGGTTTATCAGCTCCGACACCCACATTACCATTGATGGTGAGAGATGGCAGATAGTCTTTTTTAGCGATTCCGGCAGCAGCGGCAGCCGATGCTACATTGGCTTCGGCCTGAGCGATATCGGGGCGCCGGCGCAGGAGGTCGGCCGGCACGCCGGCACTGATAGCCAAATGATAATCGGGTAAACCGTGCGATGCGTTAAGCAGCTCATCAATATCGGCGGGATAAAGACCCACGAGCAGAGCCAGAGCCGAGCGTGTCTTGGCCACGGATGTGCGCAGCGAAGGGATTGTGCTTCGGGTGCTATACATGAGCGAGAGGGCTTGTTCGAGCTGAGGCTTGGCACCCAGTCCGGCTTCGTAGCGGGCACGCACCAGTCCGGCGATAGAATCCTGATTTATGGTATTTTCCTGAGCCACGGCCAGCTGCGCCTCATATTGGCGATACTGCACGTAGGTAGATGCGATGCTTCCGGCCAGGCTCACCATCGCGCCGGTCCATTCGGCGCGCGAGGCGCGGTAGGCTGCTTTTTTCTGTTTTACACCGGCGGTTATGCGTCCGAAAAGGTCTATTTCCCAACTGGCTGTAGCGCCCAATGTATAGGCGTTTGAATTAATCTCGGCAGAGCGCGAGCGAGTATAAGCTGCGTTGACACCAATTGTGGGATAATATGCGGCGCGTGCGGCATCAATCTGGCGGGCGGCGGCATCCATGCGGCGCATAGCCATCGCGAGGTCGAAATTGTTATTAACGCCGAGGGTTATAAGAGAATCGAGTACGGGGTCGTTGAAAGCTTTCCACCAGGCGTCATCGTCGGGTAGAGTCTGCGGAAGGCCATCAGTATATTGCCACGACTGCGGCAAAGGTCGCACCAAATCGGGTGTCTGTGCCACAGAAAGCAATGCCGACACCGCTATTGTCAAAACAGATAGAAACGAACGCATCTGAATTTAGGATTAGGAGAGGTTCATAAAACAGAAATAAAAAAATACAGCCGGAACCACCGTGTGCGATGTGCAGGCTGTCAGAAATATAACTTTGAAAATTTGCAATTTGTTCAGAAATTAAAAGCAAAAAAATACGGGTGCG
The DNA here is from genome assembly GCA_964531245.1 of uncultured Bacteroides sp. GTDB lineage: Bacteria > Bacteroidota > Bacteroidia > Bacteroidales > Muribaculaceae > CAG-873. The sequence continues at coordinate 5,926 of CAZHDH010000020.1, forward strand.
CCAGATGACGCACCCGTAAATCAAATATGTAGGTGGGATATTTTATCGGATAACAACCTTAGAGGCAACATTACCCTGACGGCGGATGTAGATACCGGGAGTGAGAGCATCGGCAGCTACACGGATGCCCTGGAGGTTGAAGAACTCAACGGGAGCGTTGGCATCAACAGCGACATTGCTAACAGCAGTGGGCTTGCCGATAATGATGTCTTTCAGGGGAGCGGGGGTAACAGCCACGGGAGCAGCATTGGTGAGGGCGTAGCAAGCGTAACCCTTTTCGAGGGTGTAGGCGTGCAGGTTGCCGGCGAGGTCAAACGCGAGATCGCTCCAGGTGTTGGCGGTGCCGGGAATCTGGTAGAGATATGTGAGGGCGGGAACGCCTTCGTCATTCCAGGCAACGTTGTACACGTGAACACCGGTCTGGGTAGCAGCGGCCAGAGTCTTGAGGTCGTTGCTGATAGCAACACCGCTGGTGCAGTTGAGCATATCTTCGAGCACTGAAGAGATGAAGAGCTGCTTGCCGGTTTCGTCGGCGATGATGAAGCCGGGCTTCACTTCAGAGTTTTCAGCAGAGATCTGCGAAGCGATGAAACCACCGGGGAAGGGATAGATGTCGACGTTGGTGCTGGTGAGCAGGTTGCTGCCGGAGTACTGGCGACCAAATTCTTCATCGGGACCAACAGTGATGGTGTATTCATCGGCAGGGATGGTGTAACGCACGAGGAGGTTATCGCCGTTGCTCTTGATGAGTTCAAGGTCTTCCTCGAAGGTGTACATATAGAAATCGTTGCCGTGACGCTGGAATGAAACGCCTGAGCCACCGCCACCGATGATCTTGCCTTCGTAGGTGTAAGCACCTGTGCCACCGCGTGTGCCGGCAAACATCTGAGTCATGGGATCGGTAGCAGCTGCGGCATCGAGGGCGTAGATACCGGCGTTGGCATCAGACCAGTCGATGAACACGGCGCGACCACAGAATTCGCCGCCACGGATAGCGCTGTTGATCTTCGAGGTAACGAAGGGAGCGCCGGCGTGAACGTTAGCGGCAGACTTGGTGCCATCGGCATCGAATACATCAAAACCGGCAGCATAGCTGTGCGAGATAGCAACCTTACCGAATGTAGCGGGATATTCGGTGTCGTTGAAAGAAACCACACCACCGCGAGAGCCGGCTGTGCGCTTGGCTTCGGGATCGGTGAAGTAGGTGCCGGCTACGGCTACGGGATAGCCTTCGACTTTAACAGCCCAGTTGTAGGTGCCTTCGCCGAGTTCGTCGGCTACGTTTTCGAGCACTGCGGCTGCTTCAACATTAGCTTTAACGGCACCGGCAGGGATTTCAACGACATTTGCAGCGTCGGCTACGTCGGTGAGGACTACAGTGGCGGCGGGAGCGTCGGCTGTCACCTTGAAGCGGAAAGTAACCTTACCGTTGGCGAAGTCGGACACCTGGTTGAGGTCGTAAGCCATAGGAGCGAAACGATCGGCCTTGGCCTGACCCTGAGTGGTGTAGGCCGAGAGGTGTCCGTCGGCGATGACGTAGAGGTTGAACCAAGCGTCGGTCACGGCAGAAGTGATAACGTCGCGGTCGGCGAGTGTTTCAGCAGCAGTGGCCACGTTGGTGTATTCACCGGCTTCGGGAGCGGCGGCGAAGGTGAGTTCTGTAGCGGTAGCATTAGCAAGGCCGTCGGTGATGTCAAAGAGGGTAGCGACACCATCGGCGTTAGCCTTCACGATGTAGGAATGACCGGCATAGCGCATCATAGAAGAAGTACCGGGAGTGCCGGCGAGGATGTCGTTGCCGCGTTCGATGAATTCGTAGGGAGTGTTGAAGTTCCAGCTGCCGATTGCGTTATTGCTGTCCACTACGATAGCTTCGTCCTCGGTGAGGGGCGAGGGGAAGATGTTGAGGTCGGCAGCGGCATCACCGGTGTTATAGGCAACAGAGGGTTTGATACCGTCCACTACCTGAGGATTGCCTTCGAGCACTGTGCCGGCAACTGCGCGGGTTGAATATGCAGGACCGGTGATTGTAGGCATGGGGATCACGAATTTACCCTCTTCGGTAGTACCGGAGTAAACGAAGCGGGTGGGGTAAGCGCGATACCACAGACCTGCGTACTGAGTTGAGATCCAGGGAGCCGGATTACCCTGAGGCAGGCCGTCCTTATCGTTTTCCCATTTGTAGATGTAGAATGTGCCACGACCGGCATCGCCTTCCTGAATCTGTTCTGAGCTATACTGATTCTTAGTAGCGTTACAAGCGAGAAGGACTCCATCTGCAGCGAGCTGGATATCGCTGATAGCGGCGATAGAACCGGCAGCGCCTTCGGTGCTTACGTTAGCTACAACTTCTTTCTTCTTGACATCGTAAACCAGGATGGTAGCCTTGGCCTGTTCGTCGACGGGGATGTTGGCGGCGTATTCGATGGGTTTATCGAGCGCGAGGATGTAGAGACGACCGTCGCGGGCAATCACACGGCGAACGGTGAGACCGGCGAGTTCGGGAATCTCAACATTGTCGATGAGAGTAGCGAGGTCGTAAGAATCTGTGGCAGCGAGTGCGCCATATTTAGCAGCGGGGTCGGGATAGTTGGAAGCCACATTGTCGGGTTCTACATAATCGGTAGCTTCGATGAACACCTTGGGATAAGAAGTAACACCGGCCTTGACTTCGATTTCCACGGGGTCGATGCTCTTATAGTCGGGGTGTTCAACCTCAACGGTGTAAACGCCGGGTTTGAGACCGGTGAAAACGAAAGCACCGTTATAGAATTCGTCGGTGGTGTATTCGGCCACGGGGTTGCCGTCCTGCTTCAGGACAGCTTTCACACCATTGAGGGGCTTATAGATGTCGTCGGTGGCAGGATTGGGTTTATAGAGGGTGTGAGCGAAACGTTCGTGGCGGTCGCGCACGATACCATAGATTTCGCCAGAGGCGTCGCGCTTGTCGAATTCAAAATATTCGGCAACACCGCGGGCATACTGCATACCCTCGACGCGATCGACGTCGAAGTTCATGCCACGGTGACAAGAGGGGAGATATGTGTGGAAGTAGCCTTCGACAAGGTAGCCGGGGGTGCCGTGTTTGAGCACACCGAGGTAGCCATAGTAGCCCAGTGAGTTGTATGTACCTTCCTTGGAGGAAGTCATAAAGTCGATATCACCGTTGATGTAGGGATAGTTGACTGACCAGGCTGCGTGTTCGTTGGCAAACGAATATTTCGATGCCGCTTCTGCCATTTCGTAAGAACCGGGAGCCAATACGCCATCCTTACCGTTATGACCACGATACATAAAGAGGTGGTAATTGGTAGTGGAGCCGATGGTAGCAGCGTTGGAGTGGATAGATACGAAGATGTCGAATTCGTTGTATTCCACCTCGGTAGCAATTTCGAGCAGGTCGCGGTTATACTGCATATAGTTGGGCGACGAGGTGGTGTTATTAGCTTCGAACGGGCCGTTTTTCACACGGCTCATAACGATGTTCTGCGAGAGGTCGCGGGCAGCACCGATTTCCCAGCGTTCGCCGGTCTGATTGAGGGTGCGGTCGAAAGGCATACCCATTTCGATAAGCTTTTCGAGCATACCGAAACCCTTTTCAAGGTCGGTGTTGGATTCGAAGAAGCCGGTGGTATCGGTGTTAGTGGCCGAGTAAGGCTGTTTGCCGATGACCTGCATGGGGCGGTCGTTGCCGGTCCACGAGCCGTGGCCGGGGTTGATGTAGACGCGGAGTTCGGAGGGCGTCTTGGCAGCGGGGGCAGAAATAGCCGCGCAAGCCATAGCCGCAGCAGCGGCCCAATATCTGAATTTCATGAGATAGATTACTTAAGGTTGATGCGATAAAGTTTGCCGTCGGCAGTAGCGAAAGTAATAGTTTTGGCATCAGCAGAAGCCGAGGGATTCATACCCAGCAGAGCAGAATCAGTGAGGGTCTGGATGTTGCCATTGAGGTCGGCTGCTACGATAGATGAAGATGTGACATACACGCCATTGTCGTAGTCCTGACAACCCACTACGGCATCGTTGCCAAGCCATTGGGGAGCGTGAACATAGCCGAGCGAGCGGACATTAGAGCCGTCGATATCGCAAACATAGCAGCCGTAGTTTGACAGATAGTAAACAATCTTGGTGCCGTCGGGGCTGATCGAAGGCCAGAGATAGCTGCCGCGACCCTGAGGATCGAGGTTGCGAGTCTTGCCGTCGGCAGTGGTTATTTCGAGGTGACCGCGGTTGATGCTCACCACGGGGCGTGAAGCCTTGGCCTTAGCGCCACTGAATGAGCGAGCCGAGAATTTACCGCCGTCAGCCAGCGAGAGCTGACCATCGGGAGATACAGAATAAGACGCGCAGTGGCGCTTTTTGGAAGTGAGAGCACGCGAGATGCCGTTTTCCAGGTCTACGCTCTGCACGTGATAGTAGCGGAGGTTGTTGCGGTCGGTGGTAGACGATTTGAAAACCACAGCCTTGCTGTCGGGCGAATACTTGAGCTCGAGGGCCGAAGCACCGGTGGCCACGAGGTCGGGAGTGCCGCCTGCAAGGTTAACGCGATAGAGTGCGTTGTCGTTGTTGGTTGACACGATAGCGAAAGTACCGTCGGGGCTAACGCGCGGAATGTTGACCGAAAGATCACCGGGGATAGCGATCTGCTCAACACTGCCCACTTGTACCACCTGAGCGGATGCTCCGAGGGCTAAAGCAGTCAGAGCCAGACTCATAAGGGTCTTTTTCATGGTTTTTAGGGTTTAAGATAATTGGTTTAACAATTTTTAGGCAGCGCAAAGTTACACATTTTTTTTGAAAAATTCACACGCGCAAAGAATAAAATGACAATTACTGCGTTATATGATTTGAAGATATTGTCTTAATAATGTTACCTCAGAAATGAAAAGACTGCTCACAGTAATAATTGCGCTTGCAGCCGGACTGATGCCGCTGTTGGCTTATTCCCATAGTGAATACTTGAAGCACATGGCTGATTACAACCGGCTGGTGGCTCAGAAAAAGCTTGAAGCCGCTACGCTAAGTGCCTCAAAAGCAGCCCGAAATAGTTCGCAACTATACAATTACAATAATGCCTTCAAGGTGATAGCCGGAGCCGAGCACGCCCTGAACGCCAACGATGTACGCCCTGATTCGCTCCCCGGTGCATGGTATCTGATCAATAAAACCCGATACGAGATCTATACCGATGAGGGCCACACCGAGAAGGCCGGCACATACATTCCCAAGATGCTGAATTATGCAGCTAACTCGCGCAACCGCGAATATGCTACCGAGGCTCTGGAGCTTGCCGCCCAATATTATTTCACCACCAATCAGGCGGCCAAGGGTGACGAATGTATTAGCCAACTGGTGCGCTACTTTGAGAGCGGCAACGACCGCGCGGCCACCGATTCGGCTTTCCGAGTGGTAATCAACCGCGGTGTGGCCGTGGGCAGCCCCGGCATGGTGAAGCGTGCATACGAAAAATATAACGAGTGGACCGATTCCATCGAAGCCGCCACCGCCGACTCCGAGCTGGCCAAGGTGCGTCGCGACCTGGATGCAAGCAATAAGACAATAGAAGAACGCGACGGCACAATTACCGCCAAGAATGTGATACTGGCCACCTTAGCCGTGCTGCTTATCTGCGCCATAGCCGCCGTGGTGGTATGCCTGCTGCTTTACCTGCGCATCATGCGCCGCAACCGTCGCCTGGCCCAAAGCGTCAAGGCCGCCAACGAGCAGAGCGCAGCCAAGAGCGACATCCTGCACAATATGGCCGCACAAATGGCGCCGGCACTCAACTCGCTTGACAAGAACGACCCCACTGTTAAGAAAATCCTGCGATATGTGGATCGTGTGGGCGAACTGAGCGATGTGGGCGATACCACCCCCCGCGATGCCGATGCCATGCAGGATGTGTCGCTGCAACCCTTCTGCGAGGAGATAGCCGACCGCATCCGCCCGATGCTTAAAAAGGATGTGAAGCTGAGCGTGGATGTGCCCCGCGTGTCGGCCCGCATTGATGGCGGCGAGGTAGAAAAGATTCTGGAATACCTGCTCACCAAGGCAGCCAAATACACCCCCGAGGGTGGCAAGATATTCCTGTCGTACAAGAAGCGCGGCGTACACGTCCACCAGTTTGTAGTGTCGGACAACGGCCCCGGAATCCCCGCCGAACGCCGCGATACCCTTTTTACAGCGTTCAGCACTGCCGGCGATATAACCCAGAGCGACGGCCTGGGATTGCCGATCTGCGCCCTGCGTGCCGAGAAGATGGGAGGCACGCTGGAACTCGACGGCGACCACTCGCGCGGCGCTACATTCATCCTCACACTCCGCTAACAGAACCAGCCCGCGAAACCCATTGTTTCGCGGGCTGGTTTCGTACATATTTTGGTGTATAAGTAACGTTCTTTTCGCTCAGTTACGTAGCTCGCTACGCACCTTTGCTCAAAGGACAAAATGCATCGTCAATCCTACACAAATCCATATCGTCTAATTTTTAGAGTTACTTATGACCAAAAAGTTGCGCGGGCGATGTAATTTTTGTAACTTTGCGCCTTGAAATCGCAGATTAGGCGATGTTTTAATAATTAAACATTATCACAATCAGACGGTTCGCGTATGGAATTTACCGCGAGACAGATAGCTGCCCTGGTGGGTGGAACGGTTGACGGCAACCCGGAAGCGGCGGTGTCGTCATTTGCCAAGATAGAAGAGGCGTCGGCACACGACCTTACTTTTCTGTCAAATCCCAAGTATACACATTATATATATAATACCCGGGCGGGAGTGGTGCTGGTGAGCAACGATTTCCAGCCCACAGAACCCGTAGAAGCCACAATGATACGCGTGGCCGACCCATACGCAGTGCTGTCGGTGCTCATGGAGCAGGTGTCGGCAATGCTGAATCCGCAGCCCACGGGCATCGAATCCCCCTCGTACATAGCCGAAGGTGTCGAGGTGCCTGAAGGCGCTTACATCGGAGCGGTCGCTGACATCGGACGCACCGTCAAGCTGGGGCGCAACGTCAAGCTTTAGCCCCAGGCTTACCTCGGTCAGAACGTGACCATAGGCGATGATACCATCATATATCCCGGTGTGAAGGTGTATCACGGATGCCGTATAGGTAGCCGCTGCATCCTGCAGGCCGGTGCGGTGATCGGAGCAGACGGGTTCGGTTTTGCGCCGCTGCCCGACGGGTCGTACCATAAAATCCCCCAGATGGGAATCGTGGAAATCGAAGACGATGTGGAAGTGGGAGCCAACACCACCATCGACCGCGCCACTATGGGCCGCACGCTGATAAGCCGCGGCGCGAAACTCGATAATCTGATCCAGGCCGCCCACAACACCTCGGTGGGGTCAAACACCGTGATAGCTGCCCAGACGGGCATAGCTGGCTCCACCAGCGTGGGCAGCGGCTGTATGATAGGCGGCCAAGTGGGCTTTGCCGGGCATATCAAGATAGGCAACGGGGTGCAGATAGGTGCCCAGAGCGGTATCCCGAACGATGTGGCCGACGGTGCCCGCCTGATGGGTTATCCGGCGGTAAATGCCGGCGATTTCGCTCGTCAAAGCGTGCATATCAAACGTCTGGCCGACCTGTTTGCCCGGGTGTCTCGGCTGGAAAAACAACAAAATACTCAGAAACAATAAAACTCAACATAATGAAGCAGACAACTCTTGCAGCCCCCTTTACCCTGAGCGGAAAAGGCCTGCACACAGGTGCAAATATCACAGCGGTATTCAATCCCGCTCCCGATAACCATGGATATAAAATCAAGCGTACCGACCTTGCCGATGCGCCCGTAATCGACTGTCTCGCTGATTATGTGGTGTCCACAGACCGCGGCACCGTGCTTGGCCGCGGCGATGTGACGGTGAGCACCATCGAACACGCAATGTCGGCCCTGTATGCCCTGGGCATCGACAACTGCCTGATTGAAGTAGATGGCCCCGAGCTGCCCATCCTTGACGGCTCGGCTATGCCTTACGTGAACGCCATCGAGCAGGGCGGCATCGTGGAGCAGAAAAACGATAAGGAATATTATGTGGTGAAACACAAAATCGAAGTGGCCGACGAAGCCACCGGTTCCAAAATCATGATTCTGCCCGACGATGAATTCAGCGTAGAGGTGAAAATCAACTTCCACTCGCCTGTGCTCAACAATCAATATGCATCGATGGAGCACCTGAGCGAATACAAACAGGAAATAGCTCCGGCACGCACCTTTGTATTCGTGCGCGAAATAGAGCCCCTGCTGGCCAAGGGCCTGATCAAGGGCGGCGACCTGGATAACGCCCTGGTGATACACGACGCCCCCGCCGACATCGAAAGCCTGCGCAAGCTCGCCGATCTGGTGGGCGTGAAAAATATGGAACTCGACGCCGAGAAATACGGTTACCTGAGCACCAACCCCCTGGCATTTGAAAACGAACCCGCACGCCATAAGCTGCTGGACATCGTGGGCGACCTTGCTCTGATCGGCCGCCCCCTCAAAGGCAAAGTCATAGCCACCAAGCCCGGCCACGCCATCAATACCGCTCTGGCCAAGGACATCCGCCGCCAGATCAAGCGCCAGGATGTGCAAGCTCCCGTCTACGACCCCAACAAGGAGCCTATCATGGACAACAACCAGATACGCACCCTGCTGCCCCACCGTTACCCCTTCCTGCTGGTTGACAAAATCATCGAAAAGGGCGACCAATATATCGTGGGCGTGAAAAACGTAACCACCAACGAGCCCTTCTTCATGGGTCACTTCCCCCAGGAACCCGTGATGCCCGGTGTGCTTATGGTGGAAGCTATGGCCCAGACCGGCGGCCTGCTGGTGCTTGACACCGTGGACGAACCCGAACGCTACTCGACCTATTTCATGAAGATAGACAACGTGAAATTCCGCCAGAAAGTGGTGCCCGGCGATACCCTTATCTTCCAGGTATCGTTCCTGACCGAAATGCGTCGCGGTATGGCCGTGATGAAGGGTCTGGCCTTCGTGGGCGAAAAGGTGGTGTGTGAATGTGAGTTTATGGCTCAGATTATCAAGAATAAATAAACGCGCCGATGAGACAACCCTTAGCATTTATCAACCCCGCTGCCAAGATCGCACCCGGAGTGGTGATCGACCCCTTTGTGACCATCGACGCCAATGTGGAAATCGGCGAAGGCACACGTGTGCTCTCAGGCGCCACAATCCTTGAGGGCAGTCGTATAGGTCGCAACTGCGTAATATTTCCCAACGCCGTGATAGGCGGCATCCCGCAAGATCTGAAATTCCGCGGCGAGGACACCCTGGCCATCATCGGCGACAATACCACCATCCGCGAATGTGTGACCGTCAACCGCGGCACAGCTGCCCGAGGATACACCAAGGTGGGTTCCAACTGCCTGATTATGGCGTATTCGCACGTGGCACACGACTGTGTGGTGGGTGATAACGTCATTATCGCCAACTCGACCCAGCTTGCAGGCGAGGTAGTGGTGGACGATTACGCCATTATAGGCGGCGGCACACTGGTGCATCAGTTCTGTCATCTGGGCAGCCACATCATGGTGCAGGGCGGCGCGCTGATCAATAAGGATATACCCCCGTTTGTCAAAGCAGCACGCGAACCCATTTCCTATACCGGCATCAACTCGGTGGGGCTGCGCCGCCGCGGATTCTCAAGCGAGACCATCCGCGATATTCAGGAAGTGTACCGCTATATCTATATGTCCGGGATGAATGTCACCGATGCCATCGAACGCATCGAGACCGAACTACCCGCCACTCCCGAGCGCGACGAAATACTGCAATTCGTGCGCAACAGCAAGCGTGGTATCATCCGCGGATATTTCTCATAAAATAACCCATAGTCGTGGAGCATCGGCACAGGTCTGATGGTCCGTCGCGTACACTTCCTGTAGAGTGTATGAGGAAAGTCCGGGCAACACAGAGCGCCACACTCCCCACGGGGAGGCCGCAGAAATGTGGCAGAAGTGTGACAGAAAACAACCGCCCCGCCCGGGGTAAGGGTGAAAAGGTGGGGTAAGAGCCCACCGGGCCGGATGGCGACATTCGGTGCCGCACACCTTGTGGGTTGCAAGGTCAAGTATACCGGCATTCAAGGGCTGCTCGTCCATTGTCGGGGGGTAGACTGCGCAAGATAAATGACGGACGGCAAGGGGAAGGTCGGCGCGAGCTGAAACCTCCCCTCCACATAACCCGGCTTACATTCGGGCCTCCCTGCCGGCTCCACGACTTTTTTATTTTTATAACATAACGATGAAAGATTCTGAAGACTGGTGGACGGCTCCGGCCGAGGCCGACAACGGCTCGCTGATTATGGTGACCGGGCGCGGCGATGTGCGCAAATTCCGCGATAATCCACGTTTTTCTATACGCGTGGAGGTTTCGTGGCCCTACGGCTCCGGGATGCCCGACGAGGAGCAAAGCGAAATGATGGGCACCGCAACCGACCGCTTCAGCGAAATTCTGGATAAAGACCCTGTGGCCGTTATGACCGGAATCTTCACCGGCGACGGTGTGCGCACCTGGGTGTTCTATACCCTATCGACCAATATCTTCAATAAAAAGCTCAACGAAGCATTTGATCCGCTCCCTACCCTGCCGCTTGAAATCACCGCAGAAAATGACCCGCACTGGGAGGCTTACGACGAAATGGCCGAATTTGAAGTGAAGTAAATCGTAGGGCTGCTTATCGGATGAATCTTATCGCACGAAAACGTATATATTGGGGAGCTGCTGCACTGGTTACGGTGGCTTTCTCTATTATGTTCCTGAAGTTTCCGCTGTGGAATGACGATTTCTGGTTTCTGGACGATATGGGGTTCACGGTATTCGGGCGCGAGAGTAGCGAACCGCTCCTGCAGGCCGTATGGCGCGTTATAACTGAACATTTTCAATCAGACGTAAGTCGCTTAGGTAATTCGCTGGCGATAGCCTCGGTGGTGGTGCCCCATTGGATAGTGGCATTGCTCAGTTCGGGCGTATTTGCAGCATTTTATCTTGCCTTACTGCGACTTTCCGAGGTTAAGGCCGGAAATCTGCTCGGCCTTACAGCCGTGACAGCCTGCCTTACCTTAGGCTGGCCGTGGCAGGTGCCGATGTGGGGCAATGCTTTTGCCTTCAATTATTTGTGGAGCAGCGCGGTGATGTGCTGGTGTCTGATACTGGCTCTGAAAAGCCGCCCCGGGGCGCTATGGCTCTATATTTTAGCCGGATTGATCGGCGGAGTGTGGCACGAGGCCTTCAGCGCGTCGCTTTTGGCCGCGCTTACGGCACTTTTCATTTTCCACCCGGCACTGCGCTCGCGACAGAATTTTGCTATGTTTGCCACCGCCGGTGCGGGATTCATACTGTGCGCCCTCTCCGGCGGATTTCAGACACGGCTCGGCTCAATCAGTGGGTTTGTCAATATTCCTTTCGATAATTATCTATTGTGCTATATGGTATGGTGCACGATAGCACTGTGCTTCATAGCTGCCATCCGCAAGCCTTGGCGCAGGCTGCTCACCCGGCCGCAGGTGCTGTGTTTCGTGGCTTCGCTGCCGTGTATCTGGATGGTGTTTAAGTGCGGGCATATCCGTCCTATCATCCCTTGTGCAACCCTGGCTATACCGGCCGCGGTGGTAATGCTGCGGGCTATATGGCCACGCGGTAAAAAATTCAGCCGCCTCTTTACTTTTGCTTTTGCCGGGGTGCTTTGGGTGGTGATGGGTTGGCACAATGTTCTGGCTATTCAGATGATTTCACGCATCAATCACAGCACCGAAATGATTTTGGACTATGGACGGCAAGGGTTGAAATACGGGCGCCAGGTGCTTCCCACCGATGTGTTTTCAATTGCCGACTTCAATCCGCTGATAGCGTTGCGTATAGACCGTTATACATTCTCGCCCGATTGGTTTACGGCTTTGTTTGTCGGTCCTTACCTCAAGCTGATACCTTTGGAATATGTGAAACCCGATTTTGACAGGCTCGAATATGCCTTTGTGCCTGCCGAGATTCTTGAAATCGATCCTGTGGAGGATACGACCCCGCTGGCCGGCCCATTCCAGGCACGCCTCACGCCGGGGAATTATATCATATCGCCTGATACCACGCTTATGCCCCTTATGGATTTCGTATCGCACACCATAACGTGGGCCAATGGCGTCAAGACTCCGGGTTATGCCTCATACGTGCGCTTCCCGGCGCGCGACGGCCATACGTGGACATACTTTTATATCCATATGCCCCTGAGCGCCACCCTGCTGCGCTCCACTCCCGTGGCTATCGAGCAATAAGCCCTGAGAGGCCCTGAGTCAAAAAAAGCGATGCGTCGGGATCAACGCATCGCTTTTTTGTAGTCTTACCAGGATTCGAACCTGGACAGACAGAACCAAAACCTGTAGTGCTACCATTACACCATAAGACTGTCCTGTGAGATTTCACGCTGCAAAGGTAGCTTTATTTTCCGTAATAGCCAAATTTTAGCGGTAAAATTTAATTCGTTCTGCCATTTTGTCATTCCCAAAGCATCATATTGGCATATTCGGGCGGCTGCGGGCAGCTAAACCTTTTTGGCATTGCTTTTGTTATATGATTGACGAACATTGATGCTCACGCTTCAATCGTTCAACTCAATTCAGCTAATATAAACATTCAAGAAACATATAAAATTCAACTATTATGGGAAAAATTATAGGTATTGACTTGGGAACCACCAATTCCTGTGTCGCAGTACTTGAGGGTAACGAACCTATCGTTATCCCTAACAGCGAAGGCCGTAACACCACTCCTTCTGTCGTTGCCTTTGTAGACGGCGGCGAACGTAAAGTGGGCGACCCCGCCAAGCGTCAGGCTATCACTAACCCTAAGCGTACCATTTATTCTATCAAACGCTTTATGGGTGAAACCTACGATCAGGTCGAAAAGGAAATCGAACGCGTTCCTTATAAAGTGGTACGCGGTGACAATAACACTCCCCGTATCGACATCGACGGTCGTGAATATACCCCTCAGGAAATCTCGGCTATGATTCTTCAGAAAATGAAGAAAACCGCTGAAGATTACCTCGGTCAGGAAGTAACCGAAGCCGTAATCACCGTGCCCGCTTACTTCAACGACTCGCAGCGTCAGGCTACCAAGGAAGCCGGCGAAATCGCAGGCCTGACCGTTAAACGTATCGTAAACGAACCTACTGCCGCTGCCCTGGCCTATGGTCTGGACAAGAGCAATCAGGATAAGAAGATCGCTGTATTCGACCTCGGTGGCGGTACATTCGATATTTCTATTCTTGAACTCGGCGACGGTGTGTTTGAAGTAAAATCTACCAACGGTGATACTCACCTGGGTGGTGATGACTTTGACCACGTGATCATTGACTGGCTCGCCGACGAGTTCCTTAAAGATGAAGGCGTAGACCTCCGTCAGGATCCTATGGCGCTGCAGCGTCTTAAAGAAGCAGCTGAAAAGGCTAAGATCGAACTTTCGTCTACCACCAGCACCGAAATCAACCTGCCTTACATTATGCCTGTGAACGGTATTCCCAAACACTTGGTTAAGACCCTCACACGTGCAAAATTTGAACAGCTCGCCGACAAGCTCATCCACGCTACCCTCAAACCCTGTGAGGATGCGCTGCGCGATGCTAAACTCGAAGCTAAGGATATCGACGAAGTAATCCTCGTGGGTGGTTCGACCCGTATCCCCGCTATCCAGGCTATCGTTGAAAAATTCTTTGGCAAAGCTCCCTCCAAGGGCGTTAACCCCGACGAAGTAGTTGCCGTAGGTGCAGCTATCCAGGGTGGTGTGCTCTCGGGCGATGTTAAGGATGTGCTTCTTCTTGATGTTGTGCCTCTGTCAGTGGGTATCGAAACCCTCGGCGGCGTGATGACCAAGCTCATCGAAGCCAACACCACCATTCCTACTCGTAAGAGCGAGACATTCTCAACCGCTGCTGATAATCAGCCTTCGGTAGAAATCAACGTTCTGCAGGGTGAACGCCCCATGGCTAAGGACGACAAACTGCTTGGTAAGTTCCACCTTGATGGAATCGCTCCCGCTCCCCGTGGTATTCCTCAGATCGAAGTAACCTTTGAAATCGATGCCAACGGTATCCTCAACGTTTCCGCTAAGGATAAAGCCACCGGCAAGGAACAAAGCATCCGTATCGAAGCTTCAAGCGGCCTTACCGAAGCTGAAATCAAACGTATGAAGGACGAAGCCGCTGCCAACGCAGCCGCCGATGCCAAAGAGAAGGAACGTATCGACACCCTCAACAAAGCCGATGCCGTGATCTTCCAGACCGAAAAGCAGCTCAACGAACTGGGCGACAAACTGCCCGCCGACCGCAAAGCCGCAATTCAGGCCGCAGTTGAAAAACTGAAAGAAGCTCACAAGAATCAGGATGTTGCAGCTATCGAACCCGCCATCAAGGAGATTGAAACTATCTTCGGCCAGGCTCAGCAGGACATCCTCAACGCTCAGGCTCAGGCACAGCAGGCCGGTCAGCAGCCCGGTGCCGACTTTGGCGGCGGTGCTTCCGCAGGCAATCAGGGTGGCGACGACCACGTGAGCGATGTCGACTTTGAAGAAATCAAATAACACACTCCAATCCGCATAATGCAAATAGCGGCGTGTAATCTGATGGTTACACGCCGCTATTTGTTTTATGACACCAAGCGAAAAAATGTATGTATGATGAAGGGCTCCCGGTCAGAGCGATGCGAGCAGGCCGCCGTCGACGTACAGAATTTGACCGTTGACAAAATCTGACGCGCGGGAGGCCAAAAAAAGCGCCGGGCCGCGCAGGTCGTCGGGCCTGCCCCAGCGCGCTGCCGGTGTCTTGGCCTTTATCGCGGTATCAAAAGGATTAGGGGTGCCATCGGGCGATGGTTGGCGCAGGGGTGCGGTCTGTTCTGTAGCTATGTATCCCGGGGCGATACCGTTGCATTGAATGTTATTACCTCCGAATTCGGCGCAGATATTTCGTGTGAGCATTTTCAATCCACCTTTTGCAGCAGCGTATGCACTCACTGTGGCACGTCCCAGCTCGCTCATCAGTGAGCATACATTAATTATTTTTCCTTCTCCGGCAGCAATCATCCCCGGCAGGACGGCCTTGGCGCATATAAACGGACCCACAAGATCAACATCAACTACGCGCCTGAAATCATCGGCCTCCATAGTCAGCATCGACTCGCGGCGAATTATTCCTGCATTGTTCACCAGGATATTCACCGGTCCGAGGGTGTTTTGTATATCATCCACCATATCTTTTACGGCATTTTCATCAGTCACATCGCATAGGTATCCACGCGCATTGATACCCAATGATTGATATGCCTTACGACCACGTTCGAGGGTCTCGGCGCGCGAGCAGTTATACACGATTGTAGCACCGGCGTCGGCCAATGCCTGCGCGATGGCCAGACCGATGCCGTAGGACGCGCCGGTCACCAAAGCCACGCGTCCCTGGAGCGAAAAAAGTTCTTTTGTATTCATATTTTTCAGGTTGTATAAATACAACGCCGTGCAGCCCTCAAAAGGTTCGACAATAGGGCAGAGCTTCAGGGCGATTTGCTCACGTTGGGATTTTTTTGTACCTTTGTAGCTTCCCGGACAAGGGGATATTTTTATGAATTATAGCGAAAAATTACAGGATAAGGTTTTTGCACTGGTGGGACGAGCGGCCGATTCGCTTGACCGCGAGTGCTATGTCGTGGGTGGTTTTGTCCGCGACCTCATTATCGGACGTCATTCCAAGGATATTGATTTTGTCACCGTAGGCTCAGGCATCGAATTGGCTCGCGAGGTGGCAAAACGCATTGGCCCCAAGACGCATCTTGCCGTGTATCGCACTTACGGTACGGCTCAGGTGCACCACGGCGCACTTGAACTCGAATTTGTGGGCGCCCGCAAGGAATCTTATCACCGCGAGAGCCGAAACCCTATCGTTGAGGATGGAACTCTGGACGATGACCTGTCGCGCCGTGATTTCACCATCAACGCTATGGCTATCTGTGTCAACGAAAACCGATTCGGGCAGCTCGTCGACAAATTCGGTGGACTCGCCGATATCGAGCGCCGCATTATCCGCACTCCGCTCGACCCCGACATCACCTTCAGCGACGACCCCCTGCGCATGATGCGCGCCATACGCTTTGCCACTCAGCTCGATTTCGAGATTGCGCCCGAGACACTGGATGCCATTACCCGTAATGCCCATCGCATCTCAATCATCACTCAGGAACGCATCACCACCGAGCTTTCCAAAATTATGCGCTCGCCGAAACCCTCTATCGGTTGGGATTTACTGCACCGCACGGGGCTGCTCAAACTCATCTTCCCCGAATTGGAAGCTATGCGCGGAGTGCAGGTGGTGAACGGTCGCGGGCATAAAGACAATTTCTATCATACGCTGCAGGTGCTCGATTCCGTAGCCGAACGTTCCGACAACGAATGGCTGCGCTGGGCCGCTCTGCTCCACGACATCGCCAAGCCCGTCACGCGTCGTTACGACCAGGCTCTGGGCTGGACATTCCATAATCATAACTTTGTAGGCGCCAAGATGGTACCGCGAATTTTCACGCGTATGAAGCTGCCTTTGGGTGCTGAAATGCGTTATTCTGGTCTATGGAATCGGGTATCTGAAATCTTGTCTTAAAATATTCTGCTGTCTCCGAAAAACTCATGCCCTCGATCTGTGACTGAAGATCTTCCGGCAGGGTAATACCAAACCTATCAAGATATGCAATGTCAATTTCTCTCCATATCCACATGGAATCCACCAGGGATCCGTCTAAATCAAATAATACCGCTTCTATATCCCGGAGCATAAATCCATAACCTCTTTCTTCGTTAATTCCCGTATCTGTCCTTCTAAAAGTTCCTCATCCAATACAAGACTTCCCATGGACAGCCGTTTCAAATAAATGACTGACGTTCCCACCGCACGGAACATACGCTTTATCTGATGATATTTGCCTTCTGTAATCGTGATACGGCACTCGTTTCCGCCCTGCCATGACACCCTCGCCGGACGTGTCTTTTCGCCTTCTCCGATCAAAACACCCTCTTCCAGGCATCTTATCCCATCATCCGTAAGGGGCTGATCGGTTCTGACAAAATATGTTTTGGAAACATGCTTTTTAGGAGAAAGCAGATTGTGGGCAAGTTCCCCGTCATTGGTGAGCAAAAGCAGCCCTACTGTATCTTTGTCCAGCCGTCCCACAGGAAAAATATCCTGTAACGGGATGCCTGCTCCGCTCCCGCCGGTAAGATCCTCAAGCTGGTCCTTCATCAGATCCAAGACTGTTTTATCATGTTTGTCGGCGGTAGCTGTAATCACACCAGGGGGTTTGTTCAGCATATAATAGACATAAGACCTGTAAACATATTCTTTTCCCTGACAGGTCACTTTTACATTTTTTTCATCCACATGCAGATCCGGTTTCTGTATCACAACACCGTCAATGAGAACCTGTCCCTTTTTGATCAGTTCCTTTACCTCTTTTCTGGTGCCTATATTCATTTCGCATAATAATCTGTCAATTCTCATAAATATTATCATAACACAAAAAGGGAAAAGAGCCTATTATGAAACTGAAATTTTATCTTTATACCCTTCTTGCTTTTACACTTACAATCGTGATTCTTTCCTTTCCTGCCGACTGTCTGTCGTTTTCATTAAACGGCTTAAACCTCTGGTTTGAAAGAATGATTCCTACTCTATTCCCTTTCATGGTTCTTTCGGGGATTATCATCCGCATGAATCTGACCGGATCCTTTGTAAAAATATTAAATCCCATCCTTGGGAAACTCTTCCGCCTTAGTCCTTCCTGCATTTATGGCATCATCATCGGATTTCTCTGCGGTTTTCCTATGGGGGCACATGTAACAGCCCAGCTCTATGAAAAGAAACAGATCTCAAAAGCAGAAGCCTCCCTTCTTCTTGCCTTTTGCAACAATATAGGTCCTGTATATTTTTTAAGTTTCGTGCTGCCGACCTTATCCCTTGGCAAGGTACTGCCTTTTCTGTTTGGAATGTATGGACTTCCTTTCCTTTATGGGCTTTTTCTGCGATATGTCCTATATGCTGATCAGATTTCCTTAAACAGCTGCCATACTTACAACAGAGACTCATCCATTCCCCTGATGCAGGCGTTGGACGAATCCATTTTCAGTTCTCTTTACAGCATTGCAAAGCTGGGAGGATATATGATTTTCTTCAATCTATTGTTTATTCTGCCTTCCCTGCTTTCAAAATATCTCCATCTGGGAAAAGAGCTTTCCCATTTACTTACAGGGAGCGTTGGATGTCTTCTGGAAATCACTGGCGGCATCGGACTTATAGGCGGCCGGGCTCCTCTATTTGTTTTATGCGTTCTTCCCTTTGGCGGATTGTCCTGTATTGCCCAGACCTACAGCATGATCAAAGATACAGATCTTTCCATCACGGAATATGTCATGCACAAAATGATTCTGACAGCCATTACCGTTCTTTATTACCTCTTGCCAGCAAAAATATTGCTCTGGCCATAAAGAAAGAAATGAAGATAATACAGACAATGAGCAGGGTTATAATGACCGTAATCTGAACAAGATTTCTATCTGCATAATTGTCACCTTCATTCCCTTCTTCATCAGGAAGGATTTCCTGATATTGTCCCTCTTCATATGGCTTCTGCGCTTCTTCCCCGGCTTCTTCCTGAGTTTCTTCCTGAACTTCTTCCCGGGCTTCTTCTTGTGCCTTTAGCTGCTCCTTGTACATCTCTTCTTTTAAACGTTCAGGATCAGGAATGGGATCTATCTCAATCAGATTGCTTTCTGTCCAATTATCAAAGCCATTGCACGCCGAAGCAAGGAGTTCTATCTTTTCGTCAAAGGGCACCTTGATCGTAAAAATACAGTCAGGAGAAGATTGGTTCCATACTTCCGGTCTCGGCCATTCCTCTGGAAGCATATAAGTACTTCCTCCGTCAATGCTGCAGCGATAATATAAAATATAGCTGTCTGCATCTTCGGCTTCCATACAAATCGTCACCTCACCTGTATCCTCATTTACCTGCATCACTTCAATCCGGCAAGTTTCGGGCTCTGTCTTATCAGGACGTACAAGACCAGAGGGAATATCTGTTTCCGGTACAGGATAATCGCTGTAATCCACCCCCAGAACATCCGACTTAAGTCTGAAATATTTGGCTGCCGCCGTGGCATCCATGCGTCCGAATGCAACAAGCTGTTCTTCTCCCTGCTGGTAAAATCTTTTATCCTTATCCTGATCCAGATGACAATGTTCGATCAATGCCGCCGGGACATCCTCACTTGTACAATATCTTAAGATGCCGTAATAATTCTCATCTTTATCATTGAGCCTTGTTTTGATTCCTCTGGAATACAGCCCTATATCTGTAAACTCCTTCATCTGTATCTGTGCAAAAGAATAGCCCTTTGCATAGTATTTACCGCTGGCAGGCACCCACACTTCTGCTCCGAATAGATTATGCTCAACTGAAGAATTGAAATGGAGACAAAATAGAAAATCAGCATTTTTTTCTCCGGCAAATGCCGCCCTGGCTTTTATACTCATGTCTTGGTCTGTTTCATGTGTCAAATAAACCACTACACCCTCATATTTTTCCAACTCTTCTTTCATAGCCCTGGCAACCACCAGCGTCATATTCTTTTCAGTATAGCCGTCATATTCCGCCCCAAGATTTTCTCCGCCGTGACCGGGATCAATCACGATCACAATGGGATCATCCGCCCGCGCCGTGGCCATCATTCCTAAAAATCCAACCCCCAGCAAGAGAAAAAATACGAAAATAGATATTCCCCACTTTAATTTTGGTTTCAAAATCATTCTCCTTATCTCTTCTAGCAAAATTTTTCCATTAAACAAAAGACCCGGCTTACTTCTTGCCGTAAGCCGGGGTGACTTTACATAAACATTTATTACAGCAGATCCAGATTTAAATTTTCTCCGCTATCTTTTGGTTGATCTGCTTCATTTTCAAAATCTTCACCGATGTATGTATCTGGTTCAGGTGGATTTAATTCCACTCTGTTTGTATTAACGATATCATTATAATGATTTAACGCACCGATAAAACTTTCATAATGATCCGTTGTCGTCCGCATGGTCTGCGTCATAAGATTTTCCACATTTGCAAGAATATCATCCGTATATTGCATGGCAGCCATACGCATATTATTTGCTTCCATCGTTGCATTATCCAGGATTTCCTGTGCCTGCTGGGTCGCCATCTTGACCACTTCATTGGCCTGCGCATAGGCCTGCTGCATGATTTCATGCTCATTGATAAGTTCGTTGGTATGGATGGTCGCTTCGTTAATAAGTGCCTCCGCCTTGGCACGGGCATCATTTAAAATGGCCTCTTTATTGCTGATAATCTTCTGATATCTCTTGATCTCATCCGGCGTCTTCATCCTAAGTTCCCGGAGAAGTTCGTCAATTTCTTCCTTGTTGACAATAATCTTGCTGTTTGAAAGAGTCTGGTATTTACAGCCGTCTATATACTCTTCAATTTCATCAATTAACTGTTCGATTCTGCTGCTCATGCGCTTTCCCCCGTCTACTCCTTCCTATATCCATATTTCTGATACACGAGCTCTGCTACAAAATCAGGTACGCACATAGAAATATCACCGTTAAAGCTTGCTATCTCCTTTACACTGGAAGAGCTAAGATAAGCATATTCCAGACTTGTTGTAAGGAAAATGGTATCCAGCGCCCCATTTGACAGCTTTGCATTCGTCTGTGCATTCTGAAGTTCATATTCAAAGTCGGTAATCGCACGCAGTCCCCTGATCACTACATGTACATCTCTTGATCTGGCATAATCCACTAAAAGACCGCTGAAAGATTCCACTTTCACATTGGGAATATCTTTGACTGCCTCCTGTAATATCTTAACACGTTCTTCCACAGAAAACAATGGAGTCTTTAGTTTATTATTTAATACGCTGACTGTAAGTTCGTCAAAAACCTGGGCTGCACGTCTGATTACATCCAGATGTCCGTAAGTAACCGGATCAAAACTGCCGGGATAAATTGCTGATTTCATTCTTTATCCGCCTTTCTTACAAATACATGCTTATTTGTTTTGTAATTCTTTTCTTTTATTACTTCATATCCTGTCTCTTTAAGAAAGTCCATCGACCTGCCTATCTTGGCCTCCAGAATCAAAAGAGTGTTCTCGGTGACGTAGGGCTGGGATAAGAGCGCCTTAAAGATCTTTTCTTCGTATCCTGCCTGATAGGGAGGATCCATGAAAATAATATCCGCTTCCTTTTCATGAATCATGGGAAGTGCACTGAAAATATCCTGTTTCAGCAGTGTAGCATCATTGGAAAACTTTGTAAAGGAAAGATTGTCCGAAATACAGGAAATCGCTTCTTTCTCGTTTTCTACAAAATATGCATGGGAAGCTCCGCGGCTTAAAGCCTCTATGCCGATTCCTCCGCTTCCCGCGAACAAGTCGATAAAAATGCATCCCGGAATCTCGCCCTGTATCATGTTAAATAAGGTTTCCTTGATTCTATCGGTTGTAGGTCTGGTATCCATCCCCTCCGGTGTCTTTAATTTGAGGCTTCTTGCCCTGCCAGCAATTACGCGCATCCTGGATGCTCCTTTCCGATTTCTCCTCTATACTCTTATCTTCGTGCCCTTGCCGTCTCTTTTCGCCGTTTTCAGCTTATTTAAATCAAGGGCTTTGTCTTTATAATCTATGGTGTTTTCGATGCCGCTCTGGGTAAAGTAGACATTTTCGATATGGTCATTTCCGCCCAGCTTCATTCCCCGTACGCCAACCGCATTTTTCTTTTTTTCGGGGATTTCATCTACTGCAAATTTAAGAAAATATCCCTCCGCGCTCTGCAGAATCACCTGCTTCTGATCATTCAGGACAATAACACTCACTACCTCGTCGCCGTCTGTCAGCTTGGTAGCGGCAACTGTCCGTTTCGCAACATCAAATTCACCGCCGTCCACTACCTTCATCATTGCCAGCCTGGTTACAAAAATCATGCGGTAGAGATTTAAACTCATCTGGCTTGCCGCCGCAATTACAATTTCTTTTTCACCGTTAAAATTGCTGATATTGTCGATTGGAACTCCTTTATCCCGAAACTTTCCAAACGGAATATCCATGACCTTCACGGTATGAAGCTGCCCTGTATTGGTAAAAATGCATATTTTTCCCGTATTTTTACAAGAAAATACATATTTATTTTCTGTTTCCGCTGCCTCTTTGTTGCGCTCATACGTTGCGGTGTCTATGATTCTTGCATAGCCAAAGCGATCCATTAAAAAGACCACATCCATCTCTTCTACTTTCTTTTCCACATAGACCGCTTCTGCCGCATTTTCAATGACCGTCTTTCTGGGATGTGCATAGTTCTTTCGTATCTCATCAATTTCATTCATGATTACCTGCGCCATGGAATCCCGGCGGTCCAGAATATCTTCATAGCGATAAATATTTGCCATGGTCTCTTCATGTTCATTGATCAGCGCTTCCAGCTCCAGACCAATCAGCTTGTAAAGCCGCATTTCCAATATGGCGTTTGCCTGTTTTTCTGTGAACATCAGCTGGGCTGCCATGATCTTGGATTCTTTTGAGCGGAATTTTATACCATCCACTTTCCCTAAAGTTAAGCAGTCCTTTGCCATTGCCCTGTCTTTGGATCCCCGGAGAATTTCGATGACAAGATCAATGACGTTACATGCTTTGATCAGCCCCTCCTGGATTTCTTTTCTTTCCTGTTCCTTGGCAAGGAGAGTGGTATATTTTCTGGTGGCAACCTGAAACTGAAAATCAACATTATGCTTGATAATCGCTTTAAGCCCCATGACCTCAGGACGTCCGTCCGCTATGGCTAACATATTCACGCCAAAGGTGTCTTCCAGTCTGGTCTTTTTGTAGAGCATATTTATAAAGTTATCAACGTCAGCATCCTTCTTAAGTTCAATGACGATCCTAATTCCCTCTTTGGAGGATTGATTGGAAATATCCACAATATCCTGCGTCTTTTTCGTTTCTGAAAGAGCAGCCACATCCATCAGAAATTTAGAAATATTTGCTCCAATCATGGGATAAGGGATTTCACTTATGACCACGTTTGTTTTGCCTGCTTTTCCCTTTTCAATATCCACTTTTCCCCTGACCTTAATCTTTCCTGTGCCGGTTTCGTAGATTTCCAGAAGATCATCCTTATTGATTACGATACCTCCGGTAGGAAAATCAGGCCCCTTTATGTATTTCATTAACTCTTTTGTGGTGATGGATTCATCCTGCATATAGGCTTTTACCGCGTTAGCCACTTCACCTAAATTATGAGGCGGAATGCTGGTTGCCATTCCAACTGCAATACCCTCAGAACCATTTATAAGGAGGTTAGGGAATTTCACAGGAAGAACCGTAGGCTCCTTTTCTGTCTCGTCAAAGTTGGGGATAAAATCCACCACATCCTTGTCTAAGTCAGATAAAAAGGATTCCTGGGTGATTTTCGTAAGCCTTGCCTCCGTATAACGCATGGCGGCGGCACCGTCTCCCTCGATGTTTCCGAAGTTTCCGTGACCATCTATCAGCGGAAGTCCTTTTTTAAATTCCTGGGTCATCACCACCAGTGCTTCATAAATTGAACTGTCGCCGTGAGGATGATATTTACCCATTGTATCACCGACGATACGGGCACTCTTTCTATAAGGTCTGTCGTACCTGATTCCCAGCTCATGCATATCATATAGTACTCTTCTTTGTACCGGCTTCAAACCGTCTCTGGCATCCGGAAGGGCTCTTGCAATGATTACGCTCATAGCGTAATCAATATAAGATTTCTGCATCACCTCAGAATACTCAGTTTTTATGATCTTTTCTTCCATCTAGATTTCCCTCACTTCTTAGATATCCAGTTCTGCATCCGTTGCATGTTCATAAATGAATGCCTTTCTGGGAGGCACCTCCGTCCCCATCAGCATTTCCGTCACTTCCGACGCCATACGTGCATCCTCAATCTCAACCTGCTTTAGTATTCTGCTTTCAGGATCTAAGGTAGTTTCCCAGAGCTGATTGGCATCCATTTCGCCAAGACCTTTGTAACGCTGCAGTGTGAACGGCCCCTTATGACGCTTTCTATACTGCTCCAACGCCTTGTCATCGTAAAGATACTCTTCCTTCCCTTTACTTGGCATGGCTTTATATAAAGGAGGCATGGCAATATATACATGTCCCTCATAAATCAGTTCAGGCATAAACCGGTAAAACAAGGTCAAAAGTAATGTAGAAATATGGGCACCGTCCACGTCCGCATCCGCCATGATGATAATCTTATCGTAGCGCAGCTTCGTAATATCAAAATCATTTCCATAGCCTTCAGAAAATCCACATCCAAATGCATTGATCATGGTTTTGATTTCCGCATTTGCAAGCACCTTATCAATACTTGCTTTTTCCACATTTAATATCTTTCCGCGGATTGGAAGAATCGCCTGAAATGCACGATTTCTTGCAGTCTTTGCACTTCCGCCTGCAGAATCCCCCTCTACGATGAATATTTCGCACTTTGATGCATCTTTTGACTCACAATTGGCAAGCTTACCGTTAGAATCAAAGGAGAATTTCTGCTTTGTCAGCATATTGGTCTTTGCTTTCTCCTCTGTCTTCCGGATTTTCGCCGCTTTCTCCGCACAGCCTATAATATTCTTAAGCGTTTCCAGATTACGGTCAAAATAACGGACAAGCTCATCGCCAGTCACCTTCAAAACCACTTTAGAGGCATCCTGATTATCCAGTTTCGTCTTTGTCTGTCCCTCAAACCTTGGATCAGGGTGCTTGATGGATATGACCGCCGTCATTCCGTTGCGAACGTCTGCGCCGGTAAAGTTGGCGTCCTTCTCTTTCAATATGTTCAGTTCCCGGGCATATGTATTGATGATATTAGTGAATGCCGTCTTGAAGCCGGTAAGATGGGTGCCGCCTTCCGAATTGTAGATATTATTACAAAAGCCCAGCACATTTTCATGGAATTCATTGATGTACTGAAAAGCCCCTTCTACCGAAATGCCCTCACTTTCCCCCTTAAAATAGATTACATCGCAGACTGCCTCAGTGGATTTATTCATATCCTTTATGAAGCCTATGATGCCATCTGGTTCATGGTATTCAATATGTTCTGTCTCTTCTTTTCTCTTGTCTTCAAAAATAATGGTAAGGGCAGGATTTAAGTATGCCGTTTCATGCATCCTGCTCTTAATTTCATCTTCTTTGAATCTTGTTCTGTCAAAAATCGTATCGTCCGGCAGAAAATTAATCCGTGTTCCGCTTCCTTTTGCCTTGCCGACCACAGGGAGCAGACCATCCACCAGCTCTATGGAAGGGGTTCCGCGCTCATAGCGGTCTTCATATAAGTGTCCCCCGTTTTTGACCTGAACAGTCAGATAAGTGGATAAGGCGTTCACAACGGAAGAACCTACCCCGTGAAGACCTCCGCTGGTCTTATAAGCGTTGTCATCAAACTTTCCTCCTGCATGGAGAGTGGTAAAGACCAACCTCTCCGCGCTGACTCCCTTTTCATGCATTCCCACCGGAATTCCGCGGCCATTATCCTCAATGGTTGCAGAGCCGTCCGCTTCAAGGGTGACGTGAATCGTATCACAGTATCCCGCAAGATGTTCATCCACTGCGTTATCTACAATTTCATAAATCAGATGATTCAACCCTTTGGTAGAGACACTGCCGATGTACATTCCCGGTCTTCTTCTTACTGCTTCAAGCCCTTCCAGTACGGTGATACTGGATGCATCATAAACTGCTGCTTTTGACATTTACTACAAACCTCTTTCTCTATACTAAAATAAAATCCATTACTTTATCTTTTTACAGCAGGCAACTGCCAAAGAACCCGGTCCGATATGGCAGGCAACGCTTAAAGAAAGCGGATTGATCACAATATCAAATCCGGGGAATTCCTTTAAAAGTTCATCTACAAACTGTCTTGCCGCATCCAAATCCTTGGTATAAGCCACCTCCAGCCAGATATTATCTGCACTGACACCGCCGAAGCGGTTCTCCATATCATTTCTGATGGCGTTTATCATGATGGACTTTCCCTGAGTGGAAGTTCTTGCCTTTGCAAATGCATCCAGCTTATCGCCCTGAATCGTCAGTACAGGTTTCAGCTTAAGAATGGTTCCGATTGCTGCCGCAGCCGGTGTGATTCTTCCGCCTTTTTTCAGATAATATAAAGTGTCCAGCATAATATAAATACTGGAATTGAATTTATCGTTTTCAAGAAATTCCTTGATCTGTGCTGCATTCATATCCCTTGCGGCAAGCATCTTCGCATCCATTGCCGACTGCCTCTGGGTAACAGAGATTCTCTGATTATTTACCACCTGTACTTTTCCGTCAAAATCCTCGGAAAGCATGAGGGCACTCTGGCAGGAGCCTGACAATCCGCTGCTCATTGGAATATAGACGATTTCATCATATTCTTTCAACGTTTCCTTCCAGAGGTTCATCACCGATTCCGGAGACGGCTGGCTGGTCACTACATCTGCGCCGCCCTCCAGTTTTTCATAAAATTCCTCCTGGGTCAATGTAATATCTTCAAAAAAAGTTTCTTCACCTATCATAAATGGCATAGGAAGAACGATAATCCCAAGGTCCTTCGCCTCTGCCTGTGTAATACCGCTGTTTGAATCTGTAACAATTGCAATTTTCTGACTCAATTTATTCACCGTTCCTTTCTTCTAAAATACGTAACTGTTCAGTACCTTCACAGTTACTAAAATACTACATATTGTGCATTATTGCCGAAAAACACACAAATATATCTTACTGTCAGATTGTTCTAAAGTCAATAAAATTTCCAGCATTTTCATTCAAATACCGTTTAAGCGGAGCACATCTTTCCGTTTCAAGATTTTCATCTTCCAAAAGAAGCTGGTCTACCGTCATGCTGATCTTTTTCAGGACTTCCGAATCCTGATAAATATCTGCAAGTCTAAACTCCATGGCGCCGCTCTGTCTGATACCAAAAAGATCCCCCGGTCCACGAAGCTTTAAGTCCTCCTCCGCAATATAAAATCCATCATTGGATTTATTCAGAATCTTCAGCCTGTCCATGGATTTCTCTTTGTCGGAGCAATTCATAAAGATACAATAGGACTGCTCTTTTCCTCTTCCAATCCTCCCCCGCAGCTGGTGAAGCTGGGCAAGCCCAAAGCGTTCCGCATTTTCAATCATCATCACAGTTGCATTAGGGACATTGATTCCCACTTCAATGACAGTTGTAGATACCAATACATGGATATCGCCGGCTGCAAAGGATTCCATGATTCTTTTTTTATCCGACGGTTTCATTTTTCCGTGAAGAATTTCCACATGAATATCTGACGGCAGGTTGCTCCTTAGCTTTTCCCCGTAGTCGATTACATTCTCAAGCCCATCCGTGCCCTCATCTCCAGCCTCTACCATGGGGCAGATCACATACGCCTGATTTCCCTTTCGGACTTCTTTGGTAATGAATTCATAAGCCTTTTTTCGATAAGAGGTGTCCACCACACAATTTTTTACGGGAAGCCTGTTGGCAGGCAGTTCATCCACCACGGACAAATGCAGGTCCCCATACAGAATGATTGCAAGCGTTCTTGGAATCGGAGTGGCGCTCATTACAAGTACATGAGCCTGTCCGCCCTTTTCGCCTAACATTTCCCTTTGTCTTACTCCGAAGCGATGCTGCTCATCCGTTATCACTAACGCCAGCTTCTGGTAATTCACTTTCTCCTGTATCAGAGCATGGGTTCCGATGATGACATTTACCTCGCCCTCTTCTATTTTATTGTAAAGCTCTTTCTTCCCTGCTGCGCTTATAGACCCGGTAAGAAGTGCAGGTCTAAAAGGAAGATTATAGTCCCTTGTCATCTTGCTGATCTGCTCAAAATGCTGAGATGCCAGTATTTCTGTGGGTGCCATAAGCGCCCCCTGATATCCGTTGCTCACTGCAAGCAGAAGGGCAAGAAAAGCCAGAACCGTCTTCCCGGATCCAACATCTCCCTGCACCAGCCGGTTCATACATTTGCCGCTCACAAGATCTCTTTCTATTTCTTTCCATACCTTAAGCTGGGCATTTGTCAGGCGATAGGGAAGACCCTCCAGAAATCGCTTTGTCCATGCAGTTTCTATCATAGGATAATCTGCATCAAGGGTTTCATTATATTCTTTCATGCGTCTGACAGACAAAAGAAATAAAAAGAACTCATCAAACACAAGCCTTTTCCTGGCTTCCACAAGGCAGTCCCAGTCTTTTGGAAAGTGAATCTGATATACCGCACGAGTTCTTGAAATGAGTCCGTATTCCTGCAGGATATCCGCCGGCAGATACTCCTCTTCTTCATAGCCGTTAAGCGCCTGTTCCACTGCCTTTGCCACCGCCCGATTGGTAAGTCCTGCTGTAAGACTGTAACAGGGCTGGAGCTGTCCCATTTTTTCCTCATATTCAGCCCATGTGTAGATTTTAGGCTGGTCCATGCGATATGTGCCATTTTCTTTTTTTATTTTTCCACGAAATAAATAGGCGCTCCCTACTGTGAGCCTGCTTTTTAAATACGGCGCATTGAAGTAGGTTATGGAAATTTGGTTTTCACCATCGCTTCCAACTCCCGTACCAATCGACAGATTCCGCACCTTTTTCCACTTAAAAGAAGCAGGGAGAAACAGTTCTAATGTGACCATCTCATCCTTTGCAGCCTCAGCAATCTTAACCGGCGGCGCAAATGTCTGATAGTCTCTGGGATAATAGAAAAGCAGATCCTCTGTGGTATGAATTCCGACCCTATAAAAAAGCTTCGCAGTCTTTTCTCCTATTCCCTTTAAATGAATGATATCATCCGAACATTTCATCTGACACTCCTTATAACCACGACATCTAGATTTTGTTTCTACATTTCATACTACGCAAAAAGGACGGTTCTTCCGTCCTTTTTGTTAACGTTAAGAATGTCTCACGAAGTACAACATCCGTTGTTTGACTATTCTGCGGAAATGATATAATAGTAAATCGGCTGTCCGCCATACTGCAATTCAATATCACAAGAGGGAAAGGCTTTTTCTATACGCGCTTTCAGACTTTCTGCCGCTTCCTCTGTGACTTCTTCACCATAATAAATACTGATCAATTCCAGATCATCATTCATCATTTCCTGAACCATACGGTATGTGACATCAGCAACATCACCGCCTACGGATAAAATTCCCGCATCGCCGATTCCCATATAGTCTCCCTGCTTGATTTCCTTATCATCAATCACTGTATCTCTGACTGCATAAGTCACTTGGCCGGTCTTTACATTGCCGATTTCCTGTTCCATGGTTTTGGCATTTTCCTCCGCCGTCATGTCGGGTACATAATTGATGACTGCCGTAATTCCCTGAGGCACCGTCTTGGTAGGTACCACAATGATTTTCTTGTCCTCAACCATCATCTGCGCTTGATTTGCGGCAAGGATAATATTTTTGTTATTAGGAAGAATGAAGACAGTATCCGCATTCACCTTTTCAATGGCATTGAGCATATCCTCTGTACTGGGATTCATGGTCTGACCGCCTTCAATGATATAATCAATTCCCAGTCCTTTGAAAATTTCATTGATTCCTTCTCCTACGGAAACGGCAATAAATCCAACTTCCTTATGAGGCATAGGCTCTTCGTGAACGGCAGTTTCTTCCTGCAGCGCCTGCCCTGCCTTAAATAATTTTTCCTGATGTTCCAAACGCATATTGTCAATCTTTAAATTGGATAATGCACCATACTTAAGCGCCTTCTGAATGGCTAGTCCAGGGTCATTGGTATGTACGTGCACCTTTACCACGTCATCATCCGCCACGACCACGATGGAATCACCGATAGATTCAAGATATTCCTTGAAATCCATCTCATTTTTTATATTAAAGTTTCTGCTAAGCATAATGATAAATTCTGTGCAGTAACCAAATTTGATGTCCATATCGGCCTGCGCTTCCACATTCGCTTTCATCGGCGATGTGTGGGTAACTTCACCCAATGTCAAGTCGATTTCTTTGCCCAGAAATGCGTCATAAGCCCCTTTCAGGACCTGCATCAGACCCTGTCCGCCGGAATCCACTACACCTGCCTGTTTTAGTACCGGCAGCATCTCGGGTGTCTGCTCCAAGACTTCATCTGCGTATTTGATAATCTCGTCAAAAAAGACCGTCAGGTCATCACAGCCCTCGTTGGAAAGTTCCCTTGCTTTCGTTGCTGCACCCTTTGCTACCGTTAAGATTGTGCCTTCTTTAGGTTTCATGACCGCTTTATAAGCAGTTTCCACTGCCTTCTCAAATGCATCTGCAAATATGGGAATATTCAGTTCATTCTTTTCTCTGATAGATTTGGTAAATCCCCTAAACAGCTGGGATAAGATAACACCGGAGTTTCCTCTTGCGCCTCTGAGCGATCCCGAGGAAATTGCTTTACACAAAGATGTCATGTCCGGATTTTCCATAGCGGCAACATCTTTCGCCGCAGACATGATCGTAAGCGTCATATTGGTTCCTGTATCACCGTCCGGCACAGGAAAAACATTTAAGTCATTAATCCATTCCTTCTTGGATTCCAGATTTTTGGCTCCAGCTAAGAACATCTTTGCAAGTATCTTAGCGTCGATTGTATTAGTCACAGCAAATCCTCCTTAATCAATCACTCTAACACCTTCAACAAAGATGTTTATTTTCTCAATTTCTATTCCCGTAAATTCTTCTACTTTATATTTCACATTGCTGATCAGGTTATCGGAAACCGCTAATATGCTTACGCCGTAAGCCATGATGATATGAAAATTCAATATAAGCTTATTGTTTTTGATCGCCACATTGATTCCTCTAGTCATGCTGTCTTTTTTGAGCAATTTTACAAGACCGTCTTTTACATTAATGCCTGCCATTCCTACAACACCAAAGCATTCCATTGCAACGCTGCCCGCATATTGGGCAATTACTTCACTGTCGATTGCAATACTACCCATATGAGTGTTCATAGAAGTTCCCTTCATGGAAGAATTTTTCATAGGCTGCCTCCTTATATTTTGA
Source organism: uncultured Bacteroides sp. (assembly GCA_964531245.1). Lineage (GTDB taxonomy): Bacteria > Bacteroidota > Bacteroidia > Bacteroidales > Muribaculaceae > CAG-873. The sequence continues at coordinate 37,031 of CAZHDH010000020.1, forward strand.
ACATATATTATGTATTATAACCATAAAATAGAAAAAAAGAAACAAAAAAATTAATTTATCAGTTACTTTTCACAGAGTGTCCAATAGTCCGCACAGGGCAGGTAAATATACCAACGTCGTCGCGCTCTCGCTCCA
>CAZHDH010000021.1:0-36567 GCA_964531245.1 uncultured Bacteroides sp.
TTTTTTAAGAGTTACTTACTTGTATTTAACTCTCAGAGACGTTATTGCCGGCCTTACGGGGCGGCTGCGTTTTACCCATGGTTTTTATTATAGTATTTTTCCAAAGCCTGAGCGCGTTTGGCATCATCCATGTCCAGGTATTTGTTGAGTGATTTGGCCTTATGTTCCGGAAGGCGTGAATAGTGATTCAACACGTCCTGCATGGCGCTCACAAACGATGCCGCATTGCTTTCGGACAGATTGTGCTCGAGACAATACAGAACCTCTCCGGAAATAAAGACTCCTAATAATTCAGGATAATTACATTTATCAGATGCCTCTCTTACAAGTTCCATTTCACCTCCGACCGAAAGCACGAATTTATCTGTATTAATGGCAAATATAGTAATTTGTGCCATTACATTTTTGCGCAGTTCTTCCTGTTGTGGGTCATCGGATGGAAGGGTAGCGATGTAGTATTTACAATACTTAATGACATTTTCTGCCGAAGGTGTGTTCTGATTATCCTGTTCTATGGCATTTTCCGCAGCCGGACGTCCAAGTGCAGCCTCGGGGAGTGCAAAAACTGCAATGGCAAGTATTAAGGTGATAATTAAACGTTTCATAGTTTTTGGATTTTGAGGTTTGTATTCGCAAAGATACAAATAAATCAGGATTTACCAAAAAGTATCACCGGATTATCCCAAACGTAATATTTGGCATAATCCGGTGATAAAGGTTTAAAGTGGGAATCAGATAGCGTCGTCCTCGACGGTTTCGAGGGCATCGGCTACGGGCTGGGCGGGGGTGTCGGTAGTGGCGGCTTCGAGTTTCTTCATCTGCGAGAAGAGGAACGCAGCCGAGAGCAGACAGAGGCCGACAAGGATAGCCCACACGAGCCAGGTGTCGATCTTACCCCAAAGGAGCATGGGAATAGACACGAGATAGTTGCCCACGGCTGTGGCGGCAAACCATCCGCCCATCATTGAGCCTTTCAATTTCGGGGGAGCTACCTTGCTCACGAAAGAAATACCCATGGGCGAGAGGAGCAGTTCGGCAAATGTGAGGAGCAGGTAGGTGGAGATGAGCCAGTTGGTGGATACATCGCCATTGGTGCCCACCAGCGAGAGTGAACCGAAAATCATAACCACGTAGGCCAGACCGGCCACTATCATACCATAACCGATTTTACGGGGAGCCGAGGGCTCTTTGCCTTTCTTATTGAGCCATGCGAACAGGGCCATCGAGAAGGGAGTGAGTGCTACAACATAGAAGGGGTTAAACTGCTGATATGCGGCGGGGTCGATACCGGTAACGGTGGCGGGGGTGTCAATGTAAAGCCATGCCACGATGCCGATGCAGGCAGCGAGCACAAGGCCACAAATAGCACGACCCTTGGCGGTAGCGCTCTGGATAGCTCCGAAAAGGGCATATACACCGGCAGCAATGGCAGCCAAAGCCCAGAGGTTGAAGCCGATACGAGTCCAGCTCGAAGATTCAGGGCTGGTGCAACTCTTGGCAAACTCGGTAAGGGTCTGGCCGTTCTGATGGAATACCATCCAGAAGAAAATCACCACGGCAAAAACGAGCAGGAGCGCCACGACGCGCTGTTTTGTCTGTTCGGGGGTGAGTTCGGGACCGGCACCTACGGCTGTCTTCTGAGCTGAGGGGGCTTTCTTGTCCACGATGATGTGGCGATATGTTCTGCGGCCGAGGAAATAGATCAGGAAGCTGATGATGAGCGAGCCGCAGGCGAGCATAAAGGCATAGTTACAACCCTGAGCAAATGCAGTGATGTAGTTCTGGGCAAATTCGGTGAGCGAAGTGTAAGTAGCCGAGCAGTTGTTTGCAAATTGGGTGAGATATGCGCTGAGGGCGGCCGCTACATCGCCACCGGCTTCCATACCGTTCTTGGTGGCAAACTCGGTCATATTCTTGAGAGTTTCTGATGATACGGCGCTCATATTGGTGAAGCCGTCGGTATCCAGGGCCCAGTTGCTCACAGTGGCGGCCATGGGATCATTGGTGAGGAATCCGGCATTTCTGAGAGCCATATTCTTAAGGGCGATAGCGGCACCGGGGGCGAACATCGAACCCAGGTTGATGGCCATGTAGAAGAGCGAGAAGGCCGCGTCGCGACGGTCGGCATAGCGAGCCTCGTTATATAGGTCGCCCACCATTACCTGAAGGTTGCCTTTGAAAAGGCCCGTACCCACCGAGATGAGCAACAGCGCGGCGAAAAGGATCATCAGTGATGTGTTTTCGCGCACGGGTGTGGGAGCCGACATTAGGGCATAACCCACAAACATAATGGCTATACCCGAAACTACACATTTCGAGAAGCTCCATTTGTCGGCGAGCCAGCCGCCTACCAGGGGCATAAAGTAAACTAACGCGAGGAAGATCGAGAAAATCTGACCTGTCCAGGTGGCATCCAGCCCGAATTTGGCCTGGAGGAAGAACAGGAAGATGGCAAGCATGGTGTAGTAGCCGAAGCGTTCGCCGGTGTTTGCCAACGCGAGCACATACAGTCCTGCCGGTTGATTTTTAAACATAGCTGTGTGATAATGAGGTTATTATTTGTTATTTTTCTGTTGGAGCGCCAATGCGTATAGCTTCATCTGCTTGAGCATGGCCAGCAGGCCGTTGGACCGTGTGGGCGACAGATGCTCGCTCAGGCCTATGTCGTCAATGAAATGAAGGTCGGCATCGAGGATTTCCTGCGGGGTGTGTCCGTCAAGAACGCTGATGAGCATCGAGATAATACCCTTGACTATGATAGCATCGGAATCGGCACGGAAACGCACATTGCCGTCGGTATCGGTATCGGCATCGAGCCACACACGGCTCTGACAGCCTTCGATAAGGCGGTCGGGAGTCTTAAGTGCGTCGTCGATCGGGGGAAGTTCGTTGCCCAGGTCTATTATCTGGGCATAACGGTCCATCCAGTCGTCGATGTCGGCAAACTGGTCTATTATATCCTGCTGTTTTTCTTCGATTGTCATGGTTGTTCGGAATAAATGGTATTAAGAACCACGCGCCCTACAATGTCGAGCGTCTCGCGGTCGATGTTGTCTGAATTATCATAATGTGTATGCCATGTAGGGCCGAAACCTGTGGCACCGGCAGGTTCAGTGTGGATTATGTCGGTGGTGGGGATACCGGCTGCAATCAGTGGCAGATGATCGTCGTTGATCGCGCCGCCTACACGGGTGGGGAAACGATCGGCAAGTCCCATACGCGCAGCAGTGTTCCATACACGGGCAGTGGCACGCGGCGCTCCGTTCACCGAATAATATTCCTGAAGGAATTTTGCACCCGGGGCACCCACCATATCAAGCAGGATTCCATAGCGAGGCAGGGGCCGGGCTGCATCGTAGGGCAGATTTTCGGCAAAATATCGCGATCCGAGACACCAGCCGTCGTCCATACCGGTGGCAGCCCATTCAGGCGCGCCGCCGTCCTCGGCATCTGTAAAGAGCACGTCAACACCCACGCCGGCGGGATTGGCGGCGAGTGCGCGCACAATTTCAAGTATCACACCCACACCGCTTGCGCCATCGTTAGCTCCGTCGATGGGTTGCTGACGCAGGGCCGAATCGGGGTCATGGTCGGCCCAGGGGCGCGAGTCGTAATGCGACACAAGAAGGATACGGGTGGAGGCATCGGGATTGACACGTGCAAAGATATTACGCACCGGCACTACGACGCCATCCCAGCGGGTGGCTTTACCGTCAGACACTTGTATATCAGTGGCCCCGAGCCTACCGAGTGTAGCCGTAAGGAAATCGACACATGCAGCGTGGGCCGAGGATCCGGGCACGCGCGGGCCGCAATCCACCTGGCGCATTATATAAGTGTAGGCACTATCGGCCGAAAACTCGCCCTGCTCGGTGAAGGACGATTCTGTAGCGGTCTGTTGCGCCTGCGACCCGCTACACCCCGCAACTGTCGCCAGCACGGCAATGAGTGCCATAGGAATCAGGCGTTTAAGAAAGGTCAAGCTCCACATTGTCGTTACCTTTATCGTGATACTGACGGCGCAAGGGGTTGCGGAAAGCATTGTCGTGAGCCTTACGGTGGCGATAGATGTCGATGGCGGCATAAATGGCGGCGCGCATCGAATCAGGTGATGCCTCGCCGCGTCCGGCTATATCATACCCGGTACCGTGGTCGGGGGACGTACGCACATAGGGCAGTCCGGCCGTAAAGTTGATACCATCGTCCATCGTAAGAGCCTTGAATGGGGCCAGCCCCTGGTCGTGATACATAGCAAGAATACCGTCAAACTTCACAAACCGTCCTGCTCCAAAGAAGCCGTCGGCGGCATAGGGACCAAAAGCCAGAATACCGCGCTTGCGGGCATCTTCAATGGCCGGGATTATGATTTCCTGTTCTTCGTTGCCGAGCAGACCGCCATCACCGGCGTGGGGGTTTAGTGAAAGCACAGCAATGCGGGGCGCACGGATACCGAAGTCGCGGATAAGCGAGGCATTAAATTCCTCGATGCGGGTGGTTACGCCCTCGCGGGTAATTGACTCGGCAATCTTGCTCACAGGCAGGTGAGTGGTGACCAAAGCCACACGCATGCGCTCGTTGCACAGAATCATCAGAGCTTCCTGCCCGGGCTGCCCGAGGCGATCCTGAAGGTATTCGGTGTGACCGGGAAAGTGAAAATTTTCGCTCTGAACATTGTTTTTATTGATAGGCGCGGTGACAAGCACGTCAATCTTACCCTGGCGGAGATCATCAACGGCACGCTCCAAAGCAGCCAGAGCCGCTTCGCCGGCCTCGGGCGATGATTCACCGGGAGCAGAACGCAGCTCCTCGGGCACAACGTTCACTATGTTATTCTCCCCCTCGCGGGCGTCGGTGGCATCATCAATGCGATTGAGCACCACATTTTCAATTTCGAGCTGTTTGCGGTATGCCGCGGCGATCTTGGCCGAGCCATATACAATAGGAGTGCAAAGCTCTGCCATACGCTCGTCTTCCAGGGTTTTGAGTATCACCTCATACCCTACTCCGTTTATATCTCCGTGGGTGATTCCCACTCTTAATTTATCCATTTTTTGTAATTTTTACGTATTTAAATTCTCCTCACGGGCCTCGCCGGCAAGCATACCACAGGCGGCTTCGATGTCCTCGCCGCGCGATGCCCGGATTGTGGCGGTTATGCCCAGATCATTCAAGCGGTCGCGGAATTCTTCCATAACGCGTTTCGACGATGGCTGCTGTCCCACGCCCGGAATAGCGTGGAAGCGAATGAGATTGACACGTGCCGATGTGCCGCGCAGCAGGCGTGCCAGAGCATCGGCATGGGCACGGTCGTCGTTCACCCCGCGCCACATTATATATTCTACCGACAAACGGCGCTGATGTGCGAAATCATAACCGCGAAGCAGATCTATGACGCTTTGCAACGGCCATACCTTTTCCACCGGCATTATGCCCAGCCGCTCCTGCGGGAAGGGCGAATGAACGCTGATGGCGATGTGCACACGCGTAGTGTCAAGCAATTCGCGCAGACCTTTCAGATTGCCGATTGTCGACACAGTGATACGCTTCGGGCTCCAAGCCAACCCCCACGGTTCGGTGAGAATCTCAATGGCGCGAAGCACCTCGGGGAGGTTGTCGGTAGGCTCACCCATACCCATAAATACAATGTTGGTAAGCCGCTCGCTTTCAGGCACCGAAAGCACCTGGTTGATAATCTGGCGCGCCGTGAGATTGCCGTGAAAATCCTGACGACCCGTCATGCAGAACGAGCAATTCATCCTGCACCCGGCCTGCGAGGACACACACAACGTAGCGCGCTCGCCATCGGGAATCATAACACTCTCAATGTCGCGACCGCCCGCACCGGCAAACAGGTATTTCGCAGTGCCGTCAACACTGCGCGCCTCGGCCTTGGGAGCCTCGCGCCCTATGCAAAACTTCTGTTTGAGGCGCTCGCGCGCTGCCTTCGAGAGGTCGGTCATCACATCAAAATCAGTAGCTCGGCGCTCATATATCCAGGCACACAGCTGCTTTGCCGCAAATGGCTTCAGGCCCACCTCGGCACACACCTCGCGTAGCTCCGCGGGCGTCATCCCCAACAGGGGTACAAGATTATGGTCAACGACGTTATTCATATCAAACCACAAAAATACGCAAAAAAAATCAGAAAAGGGCTATCTAAGCCAAAAAACACCCGAATTGAGCAAAAAAACGTGAATCGGAGGGCAAAACGTTTTGATAAGAACAAAAAAATATCTACCTTTGCACCCGCAAGCCCGAATGGCGGAATCGGTAGACGCGACGGTCTCAAACACCGTTGGAGCAATCCATCCCGGTTCGATCCCGGGTTCGGGTACAAAACAAGCCTCTTAACTAATTTAGTTTAAGAGGCTTTAATTTTATCGGGTATAAAGCAGGTATAAACTTTTTATGAAAAATACCACCTATTCTCTAAATCATACCCCCTCATTTCGTTTTTATCTCCTTGAAACAGAACTAAAGAGATAGGATGTTGAAAGGAATATCTTTATCTCAGGATTATGCAATTTTCGGGGGTGGGCGACGTTAATATTATAGGGAGATGTATTGTCTGCCTCGTGATTTCACGTTTTTTGTTATGGATTTATTTAATTCTCTTTTATTTATGCTCAATGAAATGTCGCCGTACATTTTGTTGGGATTTCTGCTGGCGGGTGTGATGCACGCATTCGTGCCTCGGCATACTTTTGCACGGCATCTGTCGGGTACGGGGTGGCGCGCTGTGGTAAAATCAGCCTTAATCGGGGTGCCGCTTCCGTTGTGTTCCTGTGGTGTGCTCCCCACGGCTATTGCTATGAAACGCAATGGTGCGTCGAAGGCAGCTTCGACTTCATTTCTGATCGCTACCCCTCAAACGGGTGTGGATAGCATAGCGGCCACGTGGTCGCTCCTGGGTCCGGCGTTTGCCGTGGTGCGCCCTGTGGCGGCTCTGGCCACTGCCGTAGCCGGTGGCGTCGCTGTGGGTAAGGCTGAAAAGAGTGATGTGCCCGAAATGGCCTCGGCGCCGGATATGGCCGATGAACTCCCGCAGGGCTTTGTCCGTAAGGTGCTCGCTGCTCTGAAATACGGTTATATTGATCTGGTGGGAAGCATTGGCGGCTGGCTTATGGCCGGCTTGGTGATTGCGGCACTGATCACGGTGTATGTGCCCGACGATTTCTTTGCCGTGCTGGGCAGTAAACCTATACTTTCGATGATTGCAGTGCTTGTTATCGCTGTGCCCATGTATGTGTGTGCCACAGGATCGATTCCTATCGCGCTGTCGCTGGTGATGAAGGGGTTGTCGCCGGGTACAGCGTTGGTGCTCCTGATGGCGGGTCCGGCTGCCAACTTTGCTTCTTTCACACTGATCTCCCGTGAAATGGGTCGCAAAGCTGCCGTGATTTATCTGCTGTCGATTATTGCCGGAGCCGTTGCCTTCGGGTTGGCAATCAACTATCTGCTGCCGATGCGATGGTTTACGATTGACGCTATGGCCGGCTGCTCGCATTGCGCCGATCACGCCTCTGCTTTTTCGCTCATCTGTTCAACGATTTTAGCTTCGCTGCTTGTGTTCACTTTTATAAAACGACATATACATTCTAATAAACTTTCAGGAAATATGACAAAGGAATATACAATCAAGGGTATGAATTGCCCCCACTGCCAGGCTGCTGTGACCAAACGCATCAGCGGTGTCAACGGTGTACAGGAGGTGGAAGTAAACCTTTCAACCGGTAAAGCTACCGTGGAAGGCAATCACGATGCCGACGAACTCGTTGCCGCCGTGCGCTCTGCCGGATTCGATGTCGTGCTCTGACGGCAGCAAAAAAATGATATTGCGGGGCTGAATCAGCCCCGCATTTTTGTTTGAAACAGTTTTGAAATCAAAATAGGCATTACGCTGATTTTCTATATGTTAGTTCTTGAATTTTTATGATTTATATCCGACTGCCGATTTTTTTATCCAAGTAATATTTAACTTTGCAGATACCAACTGCAACACGTATCAGATATTACTTATCAACCATAATATGAGATTAACAACCGGAATATTTTTCCTCGCGGCAGCGTTCGGCTCGTGTATGCTTTCATGCACGGGCAAGTCAGGCGATCAATTGCCCGAGGCCACGGAGGTTCACATACCCGAAAACAGAGTGATTTACGAGGTGTTTGTGCGCAACTTTTCGCCGGAAGGCAATTTTAAAGGTGTCGAGGCACAGATTCCACGCCTCAAAGACTTAGGTGTGGATGTGGTGTGGCTTATGCCTATCTATGAATTGGGCGACACCGGCAAATGGGGCACATATTCCAGCCCCTACGCCATCAAGGATTACACAAAAATTGACCCCGACAACGGCTCTGAACAGGATCTGCGCGATCTGATCAATACTATTCATGATAATGGCATGGAGGTATGGTTTGACTGGGTGGGCAATCACACCTCGATGGACAACGTATGGGTAAGCTCTCATCCCGAATTTTACACGCAGAAGGACGGCGATTTCGTACATCCCTTTGGCGGAATGTGGAAAGATGTCTACGAGCTTGACCGCGACAACGAGGCTATGCAGGACGAGATGGTGCGCTGCATGCAATATTGGGTGGACAACTTCGACATTGACGGATTCCGATGCGACTATGCCTCGGGGCCCTCGCCCGAATTGTGGAAAAAGGCATCGGAGCGCGTGCTCAAAAATGGCAAGCGCATAGCGTGGCTGGCCGAGGATTCGTCAAAACCCTCTCTGGTTAAAAATGGATATTTCGACTATAATTATTGCTGGGATTTCCAGGAAAAGGTACTGAAACACTTTGCTCAGGATTCTATACCCGACCTTCCTGCCCTGCGTGAAGCCTGCGCTCTGCTGGCCAACGAGGGGCTGACCGCCGGCGAATCCGTGGCTCCCGACGACACCATCACCAATCCTTATCTCGGACGCTCGCGTATGGTCTACCTCGTAAACCACGATGTGCTTCAGGATCAGGGTGGTAGCGGCGATATCGTTTATGGCGATTTCCTCAAACCGCTCACTGTATTGCAATTTACCGTATATGGTATGCCGCTGATTTACAATGGTCAGGAGATACAGTATAAATCGGGCGGACGAGTATCGCTGGCCGAAAAGACGCCTATCGACTGGAGCCGTCCCGACACCACAGTAACGCGTCTTATCAAGACTCTCACTCATCTGAAACACACCCAACCGGCTCTGCGCACCGGTGCTCAGAATGGTTCGCTTACCAATCTGGCCACCTCGGAGGATAGCACCGTGTATGCCTACAAGCGCACCTTGGGCGACGATAATTTGGTAGTGATGCTGAATTTCAGCGACCAACCGCGCGAGTTCAACATCTCGGAAGGGCTCCCCGCAGGCCTATATACCGACGCGCTCAGCGGCACCACTGTCACGATGTCTCCCGAGGCTGTGTTCAGTCTTGAACCCTTTGGCTCAGCGGTTTTTATAAAGAAATGAAGCAATTGATCGGAAATGATATACAGATTCACTTATTTGTTTGTTAGATCAAAGATTATTTACTAATTTTGTGCACCCGATGTAGATTGATACATCGGGTGCACTTCTTTTTACACTGATACCTGAAATTAACACCTTAAATATCTTACCACGAATGAGATTTTTCATCATTCTGCCCTTTTTAATTCTGCTTGCATCCTGTAGTAATCCTCCTGCCGGTAATGATAGCGAGTTGCACGAGCTATATGCCCTGCTTGACAGCGAGATAGCAAACAGCAAGGAATACGAAACACAAAAAGACCGCCGCATCGCTGACCTTAAACGCCGATACGACCTCACAGCCGACCAACACCTGCGCACCCAGCTGATCGACAAACTGATCAGCGAGTTCAGTGCGTACAATGCCGACTCTGCCTTATATTACATAAACTATAACCTGCAGCGCCCCGCTGTGCGCGAAGTGGCCGGCGAATACACACGCCTGCTTATCCGCCGTGCCGACGTTTATGCCCATGCAGGATTGTTTGCCGATGCCGCGGCCACGCTTCGGGCCATTCCGCGCGATTCACTCCGCACTGAGCTTTTAGAGGATTTCTATTCCACATATTGCGCACTGTATCAATACCTTTGCGAATACGCCGGCGAACACGAAACCGCTCGCGCCTACGAGCAACTCCGCACAACCTATACCGATTCGCTTGGCCAAGTGATTCAGCCCGGCACCTTCAACTATCTCACTTTCATAATGTCGGAAAAGGCACGTACCGGGCAAGCACCTGCAGCTATCGAGGCGTTGGAAAACCACCTGGACAAATACCCTTCCGGCTCTCGCGAATATTCCATTCTGGCATCCACACTCGCCTATATCTACAAGACCTCAGGCGAGCCTGAGCGGTTCAGATATTATCTGGTGCTGAGTGCCATATCCGATGCCCGCGGTGCCGTTAAAGAAAATGTATCGTTTCGGGAAGTAGCCACCGAGATGTTTGAGGATGGCGATATCGAGCGGGCCAACCGATACCTGAAAAAGAGCATAGCCGATGCCAATTTCTACTCAGCTCTGATGCGTAATGCACAATCAAGCAAGATGTTGCCCGTGATTGACGAAGCATTCACATCAATGCAAGACCAGCTCACCCACCGCCTGCGCTCAATGGTGTGGGTCACCGGTATCCTATCTGCCATACTGCTCGTAGCTATATTTTTCATTCTCAGGCAATTCAGCAGCGTACACCGCAGCAAGGACAAACTCGCCGCCGCTAACGACGAACTTAGCAACCTCTCCGACCAGCTTCGCCTTGCCAACGAATCACTAAAATGCAAGAATGACGAACTGAGCGAATTTAACCGCACCAAGGAACAATATGCCGGCCTATTCATGGAGTATTGCTCTACGGCCATCTCCTCGCTCCAGCATTATCAGCAGTCGCTGCGCAACCTCACCGCCAAAGGTGCCAATCGCAACGACCTGCTCAAAAAGCTCGAATCCACCGAGATTGCCGACCAGTTGCTCAAAAACTTCTATGTGAAATTTGATGAAGCCATACTGAATATATTCCCTTCGTTTGTCGAAAAATTCAACGCGCTTCTGAAACCCGACGAACGCATCACCCTCAAATCCGGCGAACTCCTAAACACCGAGCTGCGCCTCTTTGCCCTGATACGCATCGGCATTGACGACAACGCAAAAATCGCCGGCTTCCTGCGCTGCTCCATTTCCACGGTTTACACCTATCGCTCAAAGATGAAGAAGCGGGCGGTTAACCCCGAAAATCTTGAGAACGAGGTCAGAAATCTTGGTTGAAATCGCTTAAAGATGTATTGATTTTTTAGCACCGCTAAAATACTTTACCTATTGTATTCCAATATTTTATCTTTTGATTAAGTTTTGATTTTTATTTGATAAGCTTGGCAATATGTCAAAGGTTGCCGAAATTTGCAAACGTCTGTTAAAGCAGAGTTTCATCTAACGACTTATCACATAATAAACCAATACTTAAATGAAGAAAAAACCATGGAATTCACGAGCATTCACACTCACCATGCTGTGGGTGATAGCTCTGATGGCTGCACCATTTGTTTCGGCGCAGACTGTTAATGTTTCCGGCACCGTCTCCGACCCCGTCGGCGAGGTTCTTATCGGTGTCAGTGTTTCAGTTAAAGGTGATCAGAAACACGCCATCGCAACAGATTTTGACGGCAATTACACCCTGAGCGATGTCCCCTCTGACGGCACTCTCGTTTTCAGCTACGTAGGCTTCAAAGCCGTGGAAGTACCCGTCAACGGTCGCACAAAGATTGATGTAACGATGCACGAAGACAGCGAGCTGCTCGACGAAGTGGTTGTCGTGGGTTACGGTTCGCTGAGCCGCAAGGAACTGTCAAGCTCTATCGTGCAGGTTAACCGCGACGACTTCCAGAAGGGAGCTATGAACAGCCCTATGGAAATGCTTACCGGTAAAGTAGCCGGCCTGAATGTATCAAGCACAGCATCGGCCGACCCCAATGCCGGTGCCGACCTCCAGGTGCGCGGTGCCACATCGCTCAGTGCCGGCAACGGCCCGCTGATTGTGATTGACGGCGTGGCCGGCGGCGACATCCGCTCTTTGGCTCCCCAGGATATTGAATCAATGTCGGTGCTTAAAGATGCTGCCTCGGCTGCCATCTATGGCACTCGCGGTGCAAACGGCGTTATCCTCATCACCACTAAGAAAGGCACAGGCGAACCCGGACTGCCCGTTATCACATACGACTCGTATGGCGCGCTCGCTTTCGCAAAAGACAAACCCGAAGTGCTTTCGCCCTACGAATGGCGTCTGGCACGTCGCGGTCACGACTATGGCGCAAGCACCAATTGGTATGATCTGATCACCCGCGATTACGCTTACGACACCAACCAATACCTCTCGATCGACGGTTCGCTGAACAATGGCGGCTACTACACCGCTTCAGCCAACTGGAAAAAAGCCAACGGCCTTGACATCACCACTCGCCGCGAGGAATTTGGCGGACGCGCTGCTGTATCGGCCAACGCCCTCGACAGCCATCTGCGATTCACCGCCTCGATCAACGCTCGTAAGGTGAGTGAAAAATACGGCGACACCGGGATGTTTGACACCGCGCTGGGTATGAACCCCACCATCCCTGTCTACAACGAGGATGGCTCGTTCTATCAGCCCTCGTCACCCTCGGGCGTTTATAACCCCGTGCAGCAGTTGAAGGAATTCCAGATGCAGGGCAACCGCACCTATCTGCTCGGCTCCACCGACATCAAATACAACATCTGGAACAACGAATACCACAACGTAAGCACAACCCTTTCATACGCGTTCAACTACAACGACTGGAAACGCGATGAATACGCTCCCATCAATTCGGGCGAATCATACTGGAACGGATACGCCGGCCGCGCTCAGCAGAAATACCAGCGCTGGTGGACCAACAGTGTGGAATGGATTGCCAATTACGGCTTTACCAAAGACGCTCACGATGTCAAGGTAATGCTCGGCTACTCGTTTGAACGTTCCAATTGGGAACAGATGTTCATGCAGAACAATAACTTCACATTCGACAAACCCCTCTGGAACGGCATCGGCTCGGGCTCTTGGCTCGCCGATGGCAAAGCCCAGCTCTATGGCGGCAAGAGCCAGTCAACCCTCATCGGTTTCTTCGGCCGTGTCAACTATTCTTGGAAAAGTATGATCATCGCTTCGGCTTCTCTGCGTCGCGAGGGATCCACCAAGTTCGGTGCCGACCACAAATGGGGTTCGTTCCCGGCCGCATCTATCGCCTGGGAAATGGCACAGGCTCCGTTCCTCTCTGATTACGTGCAGACAGTACAGAGCCTCAAGCCCCGTATCTCTTACGGTGTGACAGGTCGTACTATGGAAAAATCTTACGAATCGCTCGCCACTTACTCCACCGGCGGATATTATCTGATGAATGGCGCGTGGATCAATGGCTACCGTCCGTCAAACAACGCCAACCCTGACCTGGGTTGGGAAAAACTCTCAAGCGCCAACTACGGTATCGACTTTATGTTCTTCAACCGTCTCTACGGTTCGATCGAATACTTCGACCGTCGCTCTCAGGATCTCCTGTATGATTACACCGCTCCCCAGCCACCTTACGTATATGACAAAATTCTGGTGAACGTGGGCACAACCAAAAACACCGGTATGGAACTCACACTTACAGCCGATGTGATTGTGAACAAACCCGTGGTGTGGACCACCGGCATCAACTACTCTTACGGCACAACAAAACTCACCAAGCTCTCCAACTCCGTTTATCAGGCTTCTTATCTGGAGCTGTATCAGAAACCGGGTCTGGGTACCAGCGAATTCTTCTTCCGCGTGGAGGAAGGCGGCAAGATCGGCCAGTTCTGGGGCTATGAATACGCCGGCGTGGACGAAAACCATAATATGCTTATCTACACCGACGAGGGCGAAAAGGTGCCTGCTTCGGCTGCCGATCCCAAATATAAACGCTATATCGGCGACGGCGCTCCCAATCACTTTCTCACCTGGAACAACACCATCAAGTGGAAAAACTTTGACCTGAGCCTGATGTTCAACGGTGCATTCGGCTTCCAGATCTTCAATATGCGCAAATATGGTATGGGCCTGCGCGGTAGCGGCAGCGATAACGTGCTCCGCAGCACATACCTCAAAGACCGCGACGTATGGTCGGGCGGTGGCGTAATTTCGTCATACTTCCTGGAACGCGGCGACTACTTCAAACTTGAAAACGTAACCCTGGGCTACACACTGCCCCTGAAAAACCGTCGCCTGCTTGACTCGCTCCGCGTTTACCTCGCAGCTAAAAACCTCTTCACCATCACCGGCTATTCTGGCACAGACCCCTCGGCAGTACCCTCGACAGGTATCACTCCCGGCATCGACGTAAGCAGTGCCTATCCCACAGCCACCCAGCTCACCCTGGGCGTAACAGTACGTTTCCGTTAAACCTACTACATTCCGACAACAATGAAAATCAAAAATCATATAAAAGGCGCACTCATGGCATCGGTTCTGGCAGCCGGAGCGTTGTCGTGCACCAACCTCGATGAGATCACCTTCGACCGCATCGACGCCAATATCTATTATCAGAACGAAGGCAGCGTGCAGGGTGCCGTGGCTTCTATCTATGCCAGTGCAGCCGCAGGTTTCACCGAATATTTCTGGTATCTTAACGAATTTTCTGCCGACCAGATAGCATGGCGCACATGGTATGGCGGCGCATGGGGCTGGGACGAAGCCGAAAAATTCGTACTCTCAACTCAGACCTGGACCTCGGAATCTAAAATCATTCAGGATGCCTGGGAACACGCCTGGGAGACCATAGGCCTGTGTAACACCCTGATCAACGACCTCGAAAGCATCGAAGCTTCAGCCATAGGTATGAATCAGGATGTACTCGACTCATACATCGCTGAGGTGCGCACCATGCGTGCCTGGGCTTACTACAACAACTTTGAGCTCTGGGGCGGTGCACTGCCTCTGAACACATCGGTGGGCGGCGAGATTCCCGGATCGGCCGACGTCGACTTCAACAAGGGTTGCGATGTAATCTGGAATTTCATCAACGACGAGCTTGATGCCTGCTATGAAAAGCTCAACAAGGAAGATGGCTCCAACGCTACACGCACACGCATCAATCAGGCAACAAACCGTATGCTCAAGATGCGTCTGCTGCTCAATTCCGAGCTCTTCACCGGCACTCCCCGCTACACCGAGTGTGCCACTCTATGCGAAAAGATTATCAATGGCGACTATGGCACTTATAACCTCGCCGGCGATCATCAGGATATTTATAAGACTACCAACTATACCTGCCCCGAGGTGGTATTCGCTTTCGCTATGGAAGAAGGCCGTCTGGACAACGACCGTCGCACCACCCCCTTCACTCCCCTGCAATATGAACCCTTGTTCGGCTATCAGAACATCCATACCGGCTGGAACTGCTGCTGCCTGGCGCCTTCCAAGGACAACACCGGCACCCTGGTGCCCAATGCCGGCAGTGAAGGTGCAAAAAGCTTCATTTTCGACTATGGCGACAAACTCGGCGCCCCCTTCGACCGTATGAACGATAAGGACATCCGCAAACAGCCCTTCAAATGCGATGCCGCCGGCAATTGGACCGGTATGTTCCTTATGGGCGCTCAGATCAACTATGATACTAACGAACCCTTCCTGGCCGATGCCGACCTTCAGGATAAACCCCTGATCTATGTAGACCAGGTTGGCACATTCCTTGGACTGGGTCGCCCCCTCGAGCCCGTTATGAGCCCGCGCTGGGGTCAGACCAACTCCGGTTTCCGTCCCATCAAATATCCCATCTATCCCGCATCATCTGGTCTCAACTTCAGCAACGCCGCTCAGGTTGAATTCCGCCTCGCCGAGGTTTACTACACCTTGGCCGAATGTCGCCTGCGCAATGGCGGCAGCGCCAAAGAGCTGGTCAACGAGGTACGTCAGCGCTACTATGAAACAGCCGACCTCGCCGAAATCGAAAAACCCGGCCCCGGCTTCAATGCTTTTGACCTCGACTGGATGCTGAGCGAATGGGGTATCGAATTCCTTGACGAGGGTCGCCGTCGTCGCACCGACCTCCGTCGCTTCGACAAATTCACTCAGGGTCAGTGGTGGTTCTTCGGGCGCGCTACCGAAACCGATCGCGAACTGCCCGCCAAACGCGACCGCCGCTACGAATGGTTCCCCCTGCCCCGCGTAGCCACTATGGTTAACCCCGGCCTCGTCCAGAATCCTAACTATTAATCGACCTACCACAATGAAAAGACTCAATATATTCAGCTTATTTTTCCTGCTGGTGCTTCCCTTCCTTACAGGTTGTACCAAGGATGAAATAATATTCGACAGCGAGCTGCCTGCGTTCCCCACGCGCGACGGCTACCAGCTCATCGAGGCTATCGTGCCTATGGGCACCGTGGCTTCCGACAAAATCTATATCATCGGTGAATTCAACGGTGGTATGGATGCTGTGGGCGATCCCCGCTGGCTTATGGAAAAAGCCACCAACAACGATGCCAAATGGGGCATCTACCTCAATCCCGCCGACTTCATCAGCGGCAAGACTCTGGCCGACGGCTACACTTTCTATTCGGTGGACCAGGGCGAGGAACGCACCCCCGACAATAAACCCGCCGTGCACACCGAAGCCCCCGCTCTTGGCGGACGCCTCAACGTGCTGCTCTACTGCTGGGCCGACTCGTTCAGCAAACCCGTAAATCCCGACGACATTGAGCACGACGGTTATGTGATCTATGTGGTTGACAACAACCTCTACCCCGAGCTTTATATGTATGCCTGGGGCGATGCCGAAGCATTCGGCGGATGGCCCGGTATGAAGCCCACCGGCAAGTTGACCAAGGATGGCGTGACATATAAATACTTTGACACCGGCGCTGCCAACGAGGGCCTCAACCTCAACCTTATCTTCAACGACGGCACCGGCGGCGACGGCCACCAGCTCCCCGACTTCAACGTTACCCTCGACCAGGACTTCTATGTGGAACTCACCCCCGACGGCGCAGTGGAATTCGATCCCTCAAGCGCAATCACTCACGATGGCTATGCCGTATTCGTAGTGAACAAAACAGGCTGGGACGAACTCTACCTCTACATGTGGGGCACTGTAAACGACCTCAACGGCTCTTGGCCCGGTATGGCACCCACCGGCACCCAGGTAATCAACGGCGTGTCTTACACCTACTTTGACCTCGGTGCAGCCAACTGCAACGCCGGTCTGGAGGAACACGTGATTCTGAACAATGGCTCCGACCGTCAGGTTGACGACGTGGTGGTATTCGGCCTTGACCGCGATGTATATGTGGAACTCACCGCCACAAGTGCCACAGAAATCGACCCCGACACCTACGTTCCCTCGACCGATCCCATACCGGAACCCGAGCCCGAACCAGAACCCACCCCCGCTGCCCAGTATAAGATATATGTGCAGAACCTGACCGGATGGTCTGAATTCCACATCTATGGCTGGGGCGATAAGGAAGCCTTTGGCGACTGGCCCGGTGCTACAGCTTCCGCTACCAAAGAAATCGCAGGCGTTACTTATCTGGTGTTCGACGTCGAAGGTGCCGGCGAGACTGTTAACCTCATCTTCAACAATAACGGCGACACACAGTATGATGCCGCTACAATTACCCTTGATAAGGATTACTACATAGTGGCAAATCCCGACGGTGCCACTATCATCGAAACCCCTATGGTGGAATACAAGATCTATATTGAAGATAAAACCGGCTGGGCCGACTTCTACGTCTACGCCTGGGGCGACCTCGAAATATTCGGCGGATGGCCCGGTGCTCATCCCACCGAAACCGCCACCATCGACGGCGTCACTTATAAAGTGCTCACTGTCAAAGGCGCAGGCGAGACCGAAAACCTCATCTTCAACGACAACAACGGCACTCAATATGATGCCGCTACAATCACAATCGACAAGGATTATTTTATCATCGCTAACCCCGACAAAGCGGAATTAAAGTAATTTTCTTAAATGAACAAGATAGCAACAATCATTGCAACGGTGGCAGCTTGTGCCGCCACCGCTTGCACCTCCTACGAAATAGATATGCCCGCCAACCCGGACGCTCCCGTGGTGGGCAACGAGGTATCCTCCAATGTGATATATCAGGCTAACCCCCGGTTTTTTGCCGACAACAACTGCCTGAACGCTCTCACCGCCCAACTCTCCCGCATCGCCGGGATGGATTGCGACATCCTGTGGGTGATGCCCGTGTACGAAACCGGTGAACTCAACGCCTTCGGCTCGCCTTACTGTGTACGCAATTTCACCGCCATCAATCCTAAATACGGCACTATGACCGATATGAAGGAACTGGTGAACACCGCCCACGCCAAGGGTATGAAGGTGATTCTGGACTGGGTAGCTAATCACACAGCCTGGGATTGTGCATGGGTCACTGAGCATCCCGACTGGTATGTGCAGGACGAAGACGGCAACATCATTTCGCCCAAAGACTGGCCTGACGTGGCTCAGCTCAATTTTGACAACGCCGCTATGCGCGCCGCTATGACCGATGCAATCTACTTCTGGGTGGATCAGCTCGCCATCGACGGCTTCCGCTTCGACTATGCCGAGGGTGTGCCTCAGGACTATTGGAAAACCCTGAACAGCGGCCTGCGCGACAAAAATCCTGAAATGATTCTGCTGGCCGAAGCTTCCAATCCCGAATTTTACTCGCTGGGCTTCAATATGATCTACGACTGGAACAGTGCGCCCACCATCTCGGGCGCATTCAACGGCGGCAAGCCCGCGAGCGTGGTGACCGAAGCAGCCGACGCGCTGGCCAAAGTGCCCGACGGCGAATCAATCCTGCGCTATGTATTCAACCACGACGTAGCTGCCGAAAACAACGTTGCCACAATGTACGGCTCCCCCGAGGGTGTACCCGCGGCATACGTACTTGCTTCGATGCTCAACGGCACCCCGATGATATATTCATCGATGGATGTCGAGGGACTCTCAGGCAAGCTCTCGTTCTTTGACTACCGCACTCTGGATTTCTCGACCGCCCTGAGCAAGCAGTATGCCGCCATAAACGCCGCATTCAAGGCTTCGGCCGAGGTGCGTCGCGGCGAGCTCACCGACTTCTCAAATAATTCTGTGGTATGCTTCACCCGTGCCATTCCCGGCCATAACCTCCTGGTGGCTGTGAACACCACGATAAATGAGCAGACCGTGAAAGCCCCCATAGTGCTTGGCGGCGCTAATATGACCGATCTGATCACTGGCGCATCGGTAACCGTTCCGGTTGAGATTACACTTAACCCCTACGGCTACACCATCCTTATGAATTAATCTTTTCAGTATTTTTTCAATGAAAAAATTTCTGATACCCGCGCTAATGCTTACCGCCGCCCTGCAAATGAGTGCGGTAAGCATTACTTCACCCGACGGCAATCTGTTGCTTCAGGTGGAATTGACACCCGATGGTGCCCCTTACTATACGCTTGATTATAAGAATCGTCCGATCGTCGAGGCCAGCGCCCTCGGTCTGGTGTCGGATCAGGCAAACTTTACCGACGGCTTCCGAATCGCGAGCACCGACACCGCGTCGGTCGACCGCACATGGGAGCCTGTCTGGGGCGAATACTCCCAGATACGCGATCATTTCAATGAGCTTACGGTGAATCTTGAAAATAAGGATCACAACCGCGACCTCACCATACGTTTCCGCGTGTTCAACGATGGTATGGGCTTCCGTTATGAGCTGCCTGTGCAGCAGGGGCCCAATCACCTCACCGTCAGGGATGAACTCACTCAATTCAATTTCACCGACAATCATAAGCTCTATTGTATCCCCGGCGATTACGATACCGACGAATACCTCTGGCCTGAAACTACCTTTACAGACCTCCCCGAGGCCATGGCCAATTACAAACAGCACTCTGAGGCTCAGCGCGTCGATGGCCTGTCGATTCAGACCCCCATGCTGCTGAAGACCCCGGATGGCGTGTATGTCAATATACACGAAGCTGCTCTTGACGGCTATCCTGCCATGCTCTTGGATGTCGACACCGATGAGTTTGCTTTCAAATCGCATCTTGTGCCCGACCGCCTGGGCGTGAGTGCTTATCTCCAACTGCCCTTCAACACCCCCTGGCGCACTCTGATTGTGAGCGATGATGCCCGCGACATTCTTTCTTCGCAGCTGGTTCTCAACCTCAACGAACCCTGCAAAATCGAGGATACTTCCTGGATCAAACCCATGAAGTTCGTGGGCGTATGGTGGGAGATGTTCACAGGCTATCAAAAAGGCTGGGCTTATTCCGACGATGTGCTTGCGGTGCCCGGTGTCACAGACTATACCACCCTAACACCCAACGGACGCCACCCGGCCAACACCGAAAATGTAAAACGATATATCGACTTCGCCTCTGAAAACGGTATCGACGGTGTGCTCGTCGAGGGGTGGAATCAGGGCTGGGAAGACTGGGCAAGCTATCGCAAAAACCGTCAGTTCCGCTTCGATCTCCCCTACCCCGATTTCGATGTCACCGAGCTGCGCGATTATGCCAAGGACAAGGGTGTAAAGCTCATAATGCACCACGAGACGGCCGCCAACGCTGCCGACTATGAATTGCAGCTCGACAGCGCTTTCCGTTTCATGAAGGAAAACAATTACGATGCTGTCAAAACCGGATATGTAGGGGCTATCATCCCTCGCTCCGAGCACCATACATCCCAATGGATGGTGGATCATGCACGCCACGTGATTGAGCGTGCCGCCGACTATCAGATTATGGTGGACAGCCACGAAGCTCCCCGACCCACCGGACTGTGTCGCACATATCCCAACTGGCTTGCACAGGAATCGGCCCGCGGCGGCGAGTTTGAGTCGATGGGCGGAAACCCGCCCTCGCACACTTGCATCCTGCCGTTTACACGCCTCAAGGGTGGCCCGATGGATTACACTCCCGGCCTATTTGAAACAAAGATGAGCTATTACGGCGAGGGTAAGGACTCCCAGGCCGGCACCACGCTTGCCCGGCAGCTCGCTCTATATCTCACAATGCCCTCGCCCATGCAGATGGCTTGCGACCTGCCCGAAAACTATCGCCGGTTCCCTGACGCATTTCAGTTTATCAAAGACGTGCCCGTGGATTGGTCTGACTCCAAATATCTTGAAGCCGAACCCAACCGCTACATAACCGTAGCTCGCCGCGATAAAAATTCAGACGACTGGTTTGTAGGAGCAATCACCGACGATAATGCGCGCGATGCCGTCATTGACCTCGGCTTCCTGCCCGCAGGCAAATACACCGCCACTATTTACGAGGACGCGCCGGATGCCCATTGGAAAGATAACCCCCAGGCTTATCGCATCCGCACTGTCAACGTTACCCCCGGCACGAAACTTAAACAGCACCTGGCCCCCGGTGGCGGTGCCGCAATCAAGATTACAAAACGACAGTAAGTAAAAAAATCTCTGTAAAAATGAGACCAATAGGTTCTTGTTGCAAATAAAGATTATTTAAGGTTATACAGAAAACAAATGTTCGGAATGGCCCGCGTGTGAACGCCGGCCATTCTTTTTCGCAATATATTATCGCTTACAACGTAATGAAGCGGCCGGTGATGCTGCCTTTGTTCTGCGACACCTGCCCGGGAGTGCCGGTGGCCACAATGCGGCCGCCGTCATTGCCTCCGCCGGGTCCCATATCTATGATATAGTCGGCGTTGCGCATCACATCCAGGTCATGTTCTATCACTATGACGGTGGCTCCGAGGTCAATCAGTCGCTGGAACACCCGGAGCAGGGTCCTTACGTCCAGTGGATGAAGGCCTATGGTGGGTTCGTCGAACACAAAGAGTGCATTACCCTGCTCGCGTCCCATCTCCGAGGCCAGTTTCAGGCGCTGCGCCTCGCCACCCGAAAGGCTCGGAGTGGCCTCGCCGAGGGTAAGATATCCCAGCCCGAGGTCGTGGAGGGTCTGAAGACGCTGGCGAATTGTTTTCCAGTCGTCACAGCTATCTATTGCCGTAGCGACATCCTGCTCCATCAGTTGTGGAAGTGAAAAGACTTGTCCGCTTTTGGTGTGGCACTCCACATCCCAGGCATCACGGGCATAACGTGAGCCACCACACACCGGACATGGAATATCTACATCGGGCAAAAACTGCACGTCAAGACTAATTTCGCCCGTACCGTCGCATTCGGGACATCTGAGGCCACCGGTATTGTACGAAAAATCGCCGGCCTTGTAGCCGTGCTCCTTGGCAGCCGGCAGTTTGGCAAAGATTTTGCGCAGGTCGTCGTGCACATTCGCATACGTGGCCACGGTGGAGCGCACATTTGCCCCTATCGGGGTGGAATCAATGAGTTTTACGTTTTCGATACCTTCGGCAGATAAAGCCGTGACGTGTTCGGGCAGAGGCTCGCCGTTGATTTTGGCTAAAAGACCCGGCACGAGGCTTTCAAGAATCACTGTGGTTTTTCCCGAACCGGACATACCCGTGACTACCGTCAGTCGCCCTTTCGGTATTTTTAGTGTCAGAGGGTGAACGGTGTGGAGGCCTGAAATCGACATCTCGATACAGCCGGCGGCAAACATTTCCGAACTACTCACCTCGGGGCGTATCCTCACGTCTTCTTTGCCGGCAACGAACGGCCCTATCATTGAATCGGGATTATTTTCTATCTGCTGAATGGTGCCCTGAGCAATGATTCTGCCACCGTTCACACCGGCCCGGGGGCCAAGCTCCACCACCCAGTTGGCATCCTTGAGAATCTGGGTGTCGTGGTCCACCAGTATCACGGAATTTCCGTCGTCCACCAGATCGTGCATCACACCGGTAAGCCCTTTGATATTTGCGGGATGCAGACCAATCGAGGGTTCGTCAAGCACATAAAGCACCCCGGTGGTGCGGTTGCGCACCACACGCGCCAGCTGCATACGCTGCCGCTCGCCTGTTGATAGGGTCGATGCCGCGCGATCAAGGGTCAGATAGCCCAACCCAAGCTCCATAAGGCGCGTGGCAGTGAGCATAAACGACTCGTTAATACTTTTAGCCATAGGGCACATCTGCCCGGGCAGCGAGTCAGGCACCGATTGAACCCACCCGATAAGGTCGGCAAGCGACATTGCCGTTGCCTGCGCAATATTTATGTCCAAAATGCGCGGGCCACGGGCTTTCTCGGATAGGCGCGTGCCGTGGCAGCAAGGACACACGCCGCTCTTCAAGAACCTCTGGACGCGCTTCATTCCCTTTTCGTCGGTAACTTTCGACAGGGCATTTTCTACGGTATGCACCGCATTATAATATGTGAAATCGAGTTTAGCCGCCGTTTCGGTATTTTTCGCCTTATATAGTATCTTGACCTTTTCAGCCGGCCCATTATACACAATGTCGCGTTCCTTTTCAGTCAGCTGATTAAATGGCACATCAGTGCGCACACCCAATTCCCGCACCACATCGGTCATCAAGGCCCACATAAGCGTTTTCCACGGAGCTACCGCGCCTTGATCAATTGTGAGCGATTCGTCAGGTACCAGGGTAGAGCGGTCGATAGTCAGCGCTACCCCTGTGCCACCGCATCGCTCGCAGGCACCCTCGCTGTTGAATGCCAGCTGTTCGGCGCCAAGTGGGCGGAATGATTTTCCGCAACCGGGGCACACCAGCGCTTCATCTGCCGCCACAGCTATCGTGGGTTCGTGATACACGCCGCAATGGGGGCACGGATGGCTTGCCAGGCGCGAAAACATAATGCGCAGGTTGTTAAGCAGCTCGGTACCCGTGCCAAAGGTACTCCTTATTCCGGGCACGCCGGGGCGTTGATGCAGGGCTATGGCCGATGGGATATATCGCAAATCGTCGACATCGGCTTTTATGGCCTGTGTCATACGCCGACGCGTATAGGTTGATAACGATTCCAGATATCGGCGCGACCCCTCGGCATAAAGCACACCAAGAGCCAGCGATGATTTTCCCGAGCCGGACACACCGGCTATGCCCACAATTTTACCAAGAGGAATGTCTACGTTTATATTCTTTAAATTATGTACACGCGCACCGCGCACCTCGATATTCTGATGTTTCATCTGAAATTCCATTTTAGCTGCAAAGATAGCAATTTTTATTCAACAGATTCACAGAGTTGCACGCGTCATGGAAATAAACTAACTTTGCGGTGTGATACACGACACCTATCCACGATTACGCAAGGCTTACGAGGCGTTTCTGCTTTTGGAACGTGGACTGGCGGATAATTCCCGCCAGGCTTATCTGCATGACCTCGACCTGCTGGAGGAATTCGTCGGAATGCGACTTAACGACTGGTCTGACATCTGCCTCGAAGATCTGGAACAATTTATCGTGGAACTCGCTTCAATGGGCATAGGTCCCAGATCGGTGGCGCGCGTGATTTCAGGCGTAAAATCAGCCTTCCGGTTTATGCGACTCGAAGGCATCATTACCAACGACCCCTCGGCGCTCCTCAAAGTGCCGCGCTTAGGCCGACATCTGCCCGAGGTGCTCACCGTAGAGGAAATCGACGCTATGATTGATGCCATCGACCTTGAATCTCCTACCGGTCGACGCAACCGCGCCATTATCGAGACCCTCTACGGCTGCGGTATGCGCGTGAGCGAACTCGTTGACCTCCAATACAATCAGATAGATTTCAAACGTCATTTCATAATAGTGACCGGTAAGGGCGACAAACAGCGACTGGTGCCCCTGAGCCAAGCCGCCGAGGAGGAAATCAAACTTTACACCGTGGACGAACGCACCCGACTGCGCGTAAAACCCGGCGAGGAAAACATCGTATTCCTCAACGTGCGCGGCCATCGCCTCACCCGACAGATGGTGTTCATATTCCTGCGCCAACTCGCCGCCGATGCCGGAATCACAAAAACTATATCGCCACACACCCTGCGCCATAGCTTCGCCACCCACCTGCTTGAAGGCGGAGCCAACCTCCGCGCCATCCAGCAGATGCTGGGCCACGAAAGCATCGCCACCACCGAAATATACCTCCACCTCGACTCCTCGCGCCTGCGCGAAGAAATCCTGCTCCACCACCCCCGCAACCGCCGCTGAGTTCCCCCCCAGGAGACGCTGACCAATGAAATACGACTTACGAAAGAAAGCGAAAGGAAACGCAAAACTTTCGCTTTT
This sequence comes from uncultured Bacteroides sp., assembly GCA_964531245.1. Taxonomy (GTDB): domain Bacteria; phylum Bacteroidota; class Bacteroidia; order Bacteroidales; family Muribaculaceae; genus CAG-873. The sequence continues at coordinate 25,158 of CAZHDH010000021.1, forward strand.
GCGTTTTCTTATCCCTTATTTACAGAGGTTTAAGCATACATCAGACATTCTTGAAGCCTAAGAACTGCGAGGTATGATTTGAATGGCGATGAATGTGCCGGAACGGGATGTCCTGTCGGGGCAAAGTTTGAAAGCGAAAGACATGATGACTTTGCCCTTGGCTGAATATTTAGATCACGGAGGCTCGGCCGAGATAAAAAAGTCTACTTACTTCCCGACGGAGATAATTTGGCATAGGTAGTCAAAGATTGACATAGAAAAATCCGCAAGCATTGATTTCCAATTACTTGCGGATTCATGACTCTCGACAACTTCACAACCGATTGGATGGAGAAATTTGGAGATTTTCTGAAAGCAGAGCCGGAGTTGTTCGATAAATATCCGTAGATATATGCCGAGGTTCCGGTAGTAGTACGCACTCAACGTAAGCCTAAACGACCCAAACCCAAAGGAGCGAATACCATCTGCTGCTCATTCAAGCGATTCCGTGCTTTCTATAACTGGTGCATCGAGAGAGGGTATACGCAGAACAATCCTTTTGCGAAATTCAAAGGTATCGGCACTGAAAAATATGGACGACCATATTATATCTCGGTTGCCGAGGTGGAGAAGATTGCCGATTTTGACCTCTCGGAAAATCCGGCCGCGGCAGTCCAGCGTGACATATTTGTCTTTCAGTGCCTTATCGGGTGTCGTGTTTCCGACCTTATGCGTATGACCGACAATAGTGTAATTGACGGAGCTGTTGAGTATATCCCTGACAAAACCAAAGGAGAACGCCCGGAGGTGCTTCGTGTGCCACTCAATAATCGTGCGAAAGAAATTCTATCCAGATATGCTGACCACAAGAAAGGGAACATGCTTCTGCCCTTCATCAGCCCTCAAAAATATAACGATGCCATCAAGAAAATTTTTACCCGATGCGGTATCACCCGTATTGTGACCGTATTGAGTCCTACTACCGGCAATGAAGAGAATCGGGCTATCAACGAGATTGCAAGCAGCCACCTCGCGCGACGTACCTTTATCGGCAACATCTACAAGGAAGTCAAAGCCCCCAATCTTGTCGGAGCTTTATCAGGCCACAAAGAGGGCAGTAAGGCTTTTGCCCGTTATCGCGACATTGACGAGGAAATGAAACAAGACCTTGTTAACATTCTCGGATAATAGCCCTGATTTCCAATAAAATTCGTAACTTTGCAAAATGAAACCCGATCTGAAGAAATATGACAATCTCGACGCTGATGATGCTCAATTTATCAGCGATATAAAGGCGATAGTATATACCGCCAAACAAAAGGCATATCAGGCCGCTGACCTCTTTCAAGTCGCGGCTAACTGGCTTGTTGGAAAAAGAATCATCGAACAGGAGCAGCATGGTCGGGAGCGCGCTGAATATGGTAAACGAATCATAGAGTTTGCATCAGAGGCGTTGACGGCAGAATATGGCAAAGGTTATTCAGCTACCACCCTCCGTAATTATAGGAAGTTCTACCTTTCTTTCAGAGGATTACAAATTCAGCAACCATTGCTTGCTGAATTTAAGAACTGCTTTTTGATTCAGCAACCATTGATTGCTGAATCTCCGACAACCATATCAGGCAAGGAGTGTGTCTATCCTATGTCGAATAACCTTTCATGGATGCATTATGAGCGTCTTATGCGTGTTAAAAACGAGGATGAGCGAGATTGGTATCTGAGAGAAGCATCTACCGACAAAGGAAGAATTAACAGCAGAAATTGAGCATCAGAAAGAGTTTTTCGCCCTGCAAACGGGCAAATATCAAGATTAAAACCTTGCATTTTATGCATTATCCGCATTTTGAGATTTAACTATAACTATCCAAATACCAATGAACAGGGACGAACTTAGAAAACTATATAATACTCCTGCGAATTTAAGGTTAAAGCGCATCGCTCTTTGTGTTATCGGGGTGGCTATTGCCATGATGATTAGTATGATATTCTTGGTGGATAAGGTATCCTGGCAATTATTGTACTTTATGCGAGGATGTGCCGGGGTATTGGCAATTGTGTTTGTTGTTATAGTGGCTATTCTTGTCTATCGTGTGAATCGTGCTTATATTACTGGAGACGGCAACCGGAAAAGATAAGCGAGCGAGTTTAGCCGTTTTGTTGCCGATTTTTTGTAATTTTGCATCTTGGAATGGCGGTGTAATAGGCTGTCATTGAATATGGATACAAAGAAACTCCTACATCGATACCCATTACTGCTTCTGCTTGTCGCATTTTTTGTGGCAAGTGTCGGCGTGTCGTGTTCCCATTCCCAGCAAAATGCCAAAATTATTTCTGACGCCGAAAGAATTGTTGATGAGTATCCCGATAGTGCATTGGTTCTATTGGGGGCGATTGATCCTGCCGAACTAACCGTTGATTCGGTAAAAGCTAAATATTATTATGTCATGGCTTTTGCCCACGACGGTCAAAGCCGAATTGCGTTCTCTGATTCTTTGATAAGTTTTTCCAATGAATTTTACCGAGGTAAAAATCTAAAGAGGAGCATCTGTAGCGCGACATTATTGGCATCTTATAAATTTCGTATCGGCGAAAGAGCGACCGCTCTCGAAATGCTCGATTCACTTTCGTCACTGAAAGATGTTCCTGATAGCCTACTGATTGAGCCCTTATCAAAGCAGGTTCAACTGACGGCCTACGACAACGATAACGAAATGTATATAAGGCGGCTAATGGCTATAGATAAGAGCCCGGATCGGCAATCACAATATAAATTCTGGCTATATTTTGCACTGCTTTTCAATGGAAATAGCGATGAGGCGCTTGATGTCATTAACAACCTTATCAATTCAACAACTGCTGAGGACGAATCGGAGGAGCGCCTTGTCTATGAATATGAAAAGTTGGATGTACTCATTGAATTGAGAGAGTTTGAGAAGAGCGTTCATCGGGCAGACAGTCTGGTAAATGCCTGCACAAACGAATCATCAATCCCATATATTCTTCTTTGGAAATCTTTGGCCAAACTTAATATGCACGATTTCACTGGAAGTGCTGTCGAATTGGCTAAGGCTGACAGTTTAACATTGAACATACCGACAGATGAAAGAAGATACTTCAATAGTTTCGCGCATATAATAAGGACAGTGCTTGACTACCAACGGACGGGAAAAGTAAGTTTTCTTCCATTTAGTAAGATTTACAACAGTCAAAGAGACGACCTCTTTGATGCCCAGTATCTACAACAGGAAGCAACCCAACGCGCAATTGAAATTGAAAATCAAAGATTGATTCTCAAATCGAAGAACGACCGCCAGACGGCCATGATAATTATAATCGTTCTTGTTGCGTTGATTGTTTCCGGAGCGTTGTTATGGTATGCGTTAAATAAGAAACGTAAGACACTGGAAGTTCTGGAGCGTAATGAAATTTTGCAGAGATTGGCTGATGAATCAAAAAATTCTCAAAAAGATTCATCTTCAAACGAAATCTTGCGCAGAGCAATGCTTCAACAGCTCGGCATTATAAAAATGGTTGCCGAGACACCAACTGAGCAGAACCGGGAGATGCTTCGCAAATTGTCTTCGGTGGAAAGTGATACTGGCGCCTCCCTTGTCAACTGGGAAAGCGTATATGGTATAATCGACAATCTTTATTCCGGCTTCTACTCCCGTCTTCATAAACGGCATGGGAGTATACTTACAGATAAAGAGGAACAGATTATCGCTCTTATGGTAGCAGGATTCTCTACCAAGGAAATCAGTGTCATCACGGGGCAGACTACCGCCACGATTTATGTGCGCAAATCATCCGTGAGAAAAAAACTCGGTGTCGCGGAGAAAGAGGATATAGTGGCTTTCCTTCGGCAGAAAGCTGACGATTAAGACGAATTTAGAGCTAAGTGAGCATCGTTAAGACTTTTGTCATTGACTAATACTGGTTATCAGTATATTAGAATGAGGCTATTAAGACTTTTACCTTTGGCGTTAAGATTGGTTTAGCAATAATTTTGCGGTGTGAAATCAATAAAACATATCGCAATATGAGAACGACAATCTTTAGAAAAATCATGACAGCAGTATTCGCAATTCTGCTTCCCGCTGTCGCAATCGCGCAGGAAAGTGCCGATACAATTACGGCACAAACTCTTGACGAAATCGTCATTCAGGCTCCAAAAGTAATCCGTAAAGCCGACATGGATGTTCTCTATCCATCGGAAAGTGCTGTCGAAAATTCTAAAAACGGGATGCAGTTGCTCAACAACCTGATGATACCCACACTCATGGTAAATGATGTGATGAGTTCGATTTCTGCAAGCGGACAGGCTGTGCAAGTCCGCATAAACGGTCGTGTAGCGACTATTGAGCAGGTTCGTTCGCTTTTACCTGAGTCGATAAAGAGAGTTGAATGGATTGACAATCCCGGACTGCGTTACAACGGAGCTGCGTATGTTCTTAATGTCATTATATCCCACCCCTCGGCTGGTGGGTCGTTGATGCTCAGTGCACAACCTGCGTTGACTACTCGGTTCGGCAATTATTTTGCCGATGTTAAGCTAAACTATGGTAAATCTCAGTGGAGCGTAGGTGCTACATATAAATTGACCGACGACATCAAAGCTCATCGCGACTACAACGAAACTTTCACCTACCCCGACGGACAATCGCTGACACGTACAGAACTGCCACTCGGCGGCTCCGTTGACGACAACCGTGCTTCTGCATGGCTCACCTACAGCTACATCAAACCCGATACAACTGTGTTTTACGTCTCACTTCAGGGTTTTAGAAACATATCTGCAAAAGAACGGTACGAAGGAATGCTCCGCCTCAGTAACGATGGCAGTGACATTTATCTTGATAACGGTAGCGGTTCGCAAGGCACTACGCCTTCCTTATCAGCATATTTCGAACATCATTTCCCGCATAAGCAGACTCTTGTGGTCGATTTTGGAGCTTCGCTCTACAACGGCCATTCGTTTTCAAACTATAAGGAATTCATGCCGGAAACTGCGAATGTGTTGACCGATGTTTCAACCTACATCACCGACCGCAATCAGGCTTATGCGATCGAAGCTGATTATATCAAGCAATGGAACATGAAACGTCTCACGGTCGGCGCTTCTTATAATGCTAACCGTAACCGCGCCACATATCGCAACCTTGACAACAACGTGTTTCATCAAAAGCAAGATAATGCCTATTTCTTTGCCGAATACTATCAGCGCATCAATAATTTTACATTCACAGCTGGCATAGGTACACAATATACATCATTCCATTTCCGAGAATCCGATCAGGGCAATAGTTCATGGAACTTTCGCCCCAAGGCATCAATCACATATTCAATCAATTCAAATCACCGCTTACGCTTAGGTTTCTCTTCATGGCAGACGGCTCCTTCGTTATCTGAAACAAACATAGCACCTCAACAAATTGACGGCTTCCAATGGCAAATCGGCAACCCGAATCTAAAAACGTCTAATTCTTATATGCTTAATTTCCGTTACAGTTTCAGTCTTCCGCGAGTCGACGGCACATTCGTAGTCCGTGCATTTTCTTCGCCTAACGCTATCGCACCTCGTCTCTATTGGGAGAATGACCGACTGATTACCACGTTTGAGAACAGCAGCGGACTTCAAAACATAGTGTTTACCCTCTCGCCGCAGGTGGAAATCATCCCTGAATGGCTCACTGCCGCAGGAAGTATAGAATACCGTGCCGAGCACATGAAAGGGTCCGGCTACAGCTTATATAATCACAATTGGAGCGGGAATGCACAGTTGATGCTGTCACATTATGGATTTGTGCTCACCGCTCAATACACCAAGTCCGCACGAACATTATACGGAGAAAAAATATCATGGCACGAAGATTTATCTATTATAGACCTGTCATATAATTGGAACAAATGGCAGTTTGGAGTTGGTATGCTGATGCCATTCGGTAAATATGATCAAGGTTCCAAGCAGCTCAATCATTATAACTCTAATGTAAAGCACATGCGTGTTGACCTTCGGATTCCTTATATATCTGTATCCTATAACCTACAATGGGGACGTCAGAAACGCGGGGCTCAGAAACTTATAGATGTTGATGCCAATGCGAACCGTTCAACAGTCGGAGGCAGATAGAAAATAGACGAGATATTTAAAACAGCAAATCAGACAATCGCAACCGCCCTCGGCCATGAGTGCCGAGGGCGATAAAATAAAACAAAAAATGAAGCAAAGAGTCAGTACCAATATGCCCACAGATATGTAAATTTCTTCAACTGTGAGTTACTACTCACACTTTGAAATGATGAAAAACACAGAAAACAACGTCAAAAGAAGGATTTATTCTTCGATTTGGGCAAAAAGAAAGAATGCTGAAAATCAAGTGATTTCAGCATTCTTCTGCGTTTTACCGCTTTGTTAAGTGACCCCGGAGAGGCTCGAACTCTCGACCCACTGATTAAGAGTCAGTTGCTCTACCAACTGAGCTACGGAGTCTTTTTTGGTTTTGCGTTGCAAAGGTACGATGTTTTTTTTAAAGCACAAAATGTTTTGGCGATTTTTTTTGTTTTTTCTTTATTTTGTCGGGTCAACAAAATACCGGCGTGGTTTTCACTGCTCTGAAAACCACGCCGCATTTATTTTATTTTCAGTATTTTACACCTCCTTTACATTGCAGATCATTCTGCGGCTACGGGGAGGATGGTGACGGGCGATGTATGGTGGCCGTCGGTGGCTATGGCGCGTATCTGGGTGCCGGGATGGGGGAAGGGGGCCGTGTAGCGGGGTGAGGATGCTGTGGGGCGACTGCCATCGGTGGTGTAATGTATGGCGAGGCCGGGATAGATGGCGTTCATCACCACGCGCCCTTGGTCGTCGGTGGTGATACCCGGCTGGGCGATGTGGTAGGCATAGCCTTTATGCTGCCAGTGGGGTAGTTCGCGGGCTTCGATGACGGAGTTGAAGCGTGCGTCGGTATAGGTGGAGTCGGAGTTCCATGCACGTTCGGCCAGACCGAGCATTTTGGGCAGCAGGTATGTTTCGAGCATTTCGCCGCTGCGGATAGCTTCGGCGAACACTTGGCCTGATATACCTATTATATTACGTGCCGAGGCAGAATCAACGGGGCAGAGCTGGGCGGGATAGCCGTGCAGGGCATCAAATTCGTCGACGGTACCACCCCAGGTCAGACCGCGTTCGTCGGGGTGGTTGGTGTAACACATATCCATATAGAAATGGTCTACATTGCTCAGCACTGTGGGATATCCTGCTATGGCGCTTTGGGCGGGCACGGAGCTTTCTTTACCCAGGGTGCTCCAACAGTTGACGCTGTACACCGAGGGGATAACGCGGGTGTTGTAAGCGTCGTCGTGCCCTACGGCAATTTCCTGCCAGCCGGAGATGGGAATATTCAGGGCGTTGAAATTATCCAGTAGCTGGTCGATGAAAATCCAGTGGAGCTGGCGTTCGTCGCTGATGCCGTGCTGTTTCATATATTCTGTGGCGATGGGCGACGCGGTCCACGCTCCTTTGGCCACTTCGTCGCCGCCGATATGGATGGCCGTGAGCGGCACACCGGCATCCTCATACATTTTTTTGATTTCTTCGCCCACTTTGGTCATGAAGCGCACCGGACCGGGAATTGCGGGGTTCATCACATTGTCGTGGAACGATTGCGCCGAAGTGTACACCGATGCATCGTCGGGGTCAATAAGGCGATAGGTGTCGTCGCCGGTATTGGCCAGACGGTGCTCCATGGCGATAATGGCTGCGCGGGCGTGTCCGGGCGACTCGATTTCGGGAATCACGCGGATGCCGAGCGAGTCGGCAGCCCTGAGCAGGTCAATGTAATCCTGACGGGTGAAATATCCGTTGGCCGAGCCGCCGGTGGCATCGGGATTACCGTTTCCGGCGAAAATCTGCGGGAGGAATCCGGCTTCCACACCGCCGGGATAGCCGCGGCGACTGCCCACGGTGGTGAGTTCGGGGAGGCCGGGGATTTCAAGTCGCCAAGCTTCATCGTCGGCCACATGGAAATGCAGGGTATTTAGACCATAGCGGCTCATAATGTCCAGAATGCGATGCATCTGGGCGGGTGTCTGATAATTGCGGCTTATGTCAATCATCACGCCGCGGTAGGGGTAATCGGGCCAGTCTTCAATCACGGCTTCGAGTAGGCCGGCGCGACCGTCAAAGGCGTGGTTGAGACGAGCGCCCGCCAGAGTGGGATTGTTTGTTTCCACCACTACTTTGCCATCTGCTATCGTGGCCTTGAAATAATCCGGACGGGGATCGGCCGTGGGGCGATATTCGATGTCGGCAGGACGATTCATCATCCTGCCACCTGCTTTTACTTTCTTGAACGACGGAATAATATCATAGTAGTCGATATTCTGAGGTGCAAGCGCAGCGTTTTTGGCATAAACCTCGGGGCCGTAAGGCATTTTGTCCACACCATCGGCATACAGATTGGGGCTGACGGTGATGTCGGCGCGGGTATAATCAACGGCCACCGGCTTGCCCTCCATATCCACCAGATGCGCGCCGTCGGGAGCATAACAGATGCTGCGCAGTGTTGCAGCTGTGGCTATATCCACCACCACGGTATCCTGGCCGGAGGCAAAACGCGGCGATGCCACGGCGTAATATCCCGGAACAATCTCGATTAGGGTATCCACGGGGTTAACGGTGGCCATTTTGCGTGCAAACTGATTGAATGCTATGCGTGTGAATGGCTGATCTGCCGTGATGGTAAAACGCTGGGTGTACGATGGTTTCCCGTCTGCACCGGTAGTGTTTCCGAGTGTTTCCCAATGCACAGCGGGGGTGATTTGGGCGGCAGCTGCTATTGATAAGGCTAAGGCGGCTGCAGTGGCTATTGATTCAGGTTTCATTTTCAGGGTAAGGATTTTTTGCAAAGGTACGAAAAAAAGTACTAAGTAACTCTCAAAAATTAGTTTATATTGGGAAATATTTTAAACCCTGCGGGCCGATATATCCTTGCTTGTCTTGACGCGCCTTTTGTTCTTTTCGCTCAGTCACGTAGCTCGCTACGCTCCTTTGCTCAAAGGACAAAATGCATCGTCAATCCTTCTCAAATCTATATCGTCTATTTTTTAAGAGTTACTTAAACGCAACATTCTGAGTGGGAAACGTGTAATTAAGATTTATGAACATTTTTTGTGTAATATGTCAATAATTGTTAACCACACATCTAAAAACCACCTCGTTTGTTCTATTGTTAGGAAAAAAGAATATACCTTTGCACCGAAAATATGTTATAAAGCATCTTTTTTGAGATGCAACGTGCAGGTGGGCTCTCTCCTGACACCACTGAAACACAAGAATTTAGTCCTACAATATGGCAAATATACTGACAAATCTGGCTGCTGAGCGTGCAGCTCTCCTCCCCGACGCTACCGCATACCTCACTCGCTCAGCCGACGCTAAATGGCACTCCCACACTTGGAAAGACGTGACCGTGAGCGTTGACCATGCTGCATTTGCCCTTGAAACTCTTGGAGTTAAACCCGCCTCGATGCTGGCCATTTTCTCGGCTAACCGCGCCGAAATGATCATTACCGACCTCGCAGCCTATCGCAATCGCGCTGTGCCTGTGTCGCTCTACTCAACCAGCAGCCCCGAGCAGGTAGAATATATTCTGAACGATTGTGGCGCTTCAATAGCCTTTGCCGGCGACCAGCGCCAGTTTGATATCCTATCCGCAGCCCGCGAACATTGCAAAGCTCTCCGTTACATTATCATATATACTGATGATGTGGTTTACGACCGCAAAGATCGCCACGTGATGACCTTTGCCAACTTTTTGGCCCTGGGCGCTGCAGCATCGGAACTCTGCCGCCAGGAAGTGGCTAAACGCACCGCCGAAGCATCGGCCGATGACCTCGCCACCCTCATCTATACCTCCGGCACCACCGGCGAACCCAAAGGCGCGATGCTGCCTCACAGCTGCTTCAACGCCTGCCTTGCCATACACCGCGACTACCTCACTATGCTCAATTCCGAGATGTCATCGCTTACATTCCTGCCCTTGAGCCATATCTTTGAGAAAGCGTGGACATATTTCTGTCTGTTCCGCGGTATCGAGGTGTATATCAACACCGACCCCAAAATAATTCAGGACACCATCAAGGAGGTTCGCCCCAATTGTATGTGTTCTGTGCCCCGCTTCTGGGAAAAAGCATACGCCGTAATTCAGGATAAACTCTCGCGCATCACCGGATTCAAGAAAAAGATGATGCTCCGCGCGCTGCGCGTTGGTGCCGAGCGAAACCTGCGCTATGCTCGTCTGGGCAAAAAAGCTCCGATGATGCTCGAAATGCAATATCGTTTCTTTGACAAACAGATTTTTGCGCCTGTGCGTCGCGCAATGGGCGTGGATCAGGGCGTACTGTTCCCCACTGCCGGGGCTCCGCTCTCCAATAACATCATCGAATTTTTCCACAGCATCGGTGTCAACATTATCATCGGATACGGCCTGAGCGAAACCACAGCCACCGTTTCCTGCTACCCGCAGGTAGATTGGGAAGTGGGCACCGTGGGCACTCCCATTCCTCGCGTCGAGGTGCGCATCGGCGACAATAACGAGATACAAGTAAAAGGCCCCACCGTTATGGCCGGCTACTACAACCGCCCCGAGGCATCTGCCGAAGCCTTTACCGAAGACGGATGGTTCCGCACCGGCGATGCAGGATATATCGACGAAACGGGTGCTATAGTGCTCACCGAGCGCATCAAGGATCTCTTCAAAACCTCCAACGGCAAGTACATCGCACCTCAGGCTATTGAAAGCCGTCTGGGCGAGGATCGCTACATAGAGCAGGTAGCCGTAATTGGCGACAACCGTAAATATGTGTCGGCCATCATAATCCCTGCTTTCGAAGCCTTGAAAGAATACGCCAGACGCAACAAAATCAACTTCCGCAGCATCGACGATCTGGTAAACAATGCCGAGATTCGCAATTTCTTCAGCGAACGACTTGAAAAGCTCCAGAAAGGTCTGGCCGGATTTGAAAAAATCAAGAAATTCACCCTTCTGCCCCGCGAATTTACTATCGAAAACGGCGAACTCACCAATACCCTCAAAATCCGCCGCCCGGTAATCAACAACCGCTACGCCAACGTGATCGAGGCAATGTATTGCTGATTCCAACCCCACATTTGCGTCCGGACGGCGTAACCGCGTCGAACCATCCGGCGCGAACCCCACACCGCAGAGCGTTCTAGCGGTCGGAAGACGAAAAAGCCGCTATTAAGGGCATAAAAGTGCTGGTTTAATGCGTTAGTTTTATTTGAAATTTCAAGTAGAATTAAGCAAAAATATCACTGTTCAGACTGCCAACATAGTCTTCCGACCGCTAGAACGCAGAGCGGCGTGGCTCCCGGTGCTTACAGAGTTTTAAATCATAACTATTTAAT
>CAZHDH010000022.1:0-35135 GCA_964531245.1 uncultured Bacteroides sp.
TCGCCCACAGTAGTAGCGATCTGTCCCAGGGGAGTAGCACAGGTGAAGCCATCGGGCACCACTGGACCGAAATGCAACGGATTACCGGTGGGGACGAATGCCGAATCACCCGACATTTGTGCTGGATAAGCGAAGAAAAGGAATGCGCGGGTAACCAATGCCACATTAAATATATTATAACCTGTCCCGCCGAACACTTCTTTAACGAATATTACTGAGAAAGCCGTGGCCACAGCCAGCATCCACAGGGGGATTTCAGCCGGGCATATCATAGGAATGAGCAGGCCGCTCACCAGAAAACCCTCCTGGATTTCCTCGCCACGCACCTGCGCCACTATAAATTCTATTCCGAGACCTACGAGATATGCCACTATGACACGTGGAAGCACCGTAAGCAAGCCATAGCATACGAGATCGAAGAAAGGGAAGGAAGTGGCACCGGCAGCCAGCCAGTGCTGATAACCGGTATTATAGATTCCGAAAAGGAAACAAGGGAGCAGAGCAAGCACTACGATAATCATAGTGCGCTTTGAGTCAATGGCATCATGGATATGCACCGCATTTTTAGCCGCAGCCGTGGTGCGCGGTGTATAAAGGAATGTCTCAACTCCGTCAAATACCGACTCCAGAGCTGAAAATCGTCCACCGGGACTGAAATGCGGCTTTGCTCGGTCAAGGAGTTTTCGCAAGGTTGACATATTATTAAGAAATGAGATAAGTTGTGTAGTAAGGATTATTCATTTTCGCCACGCAGATAGTCAAGGCCATCGCGTACAATCTGTTGGATTGGCAATTTCGATGTATCAACAAATTCGCACAACGCCATATCTTCCGGAGCAATTTCATATATACCCAGAGCTTCCATCTCCTCAATATTCCGGCCGATAATGGCCTTGAGCAGAAATTCGGGCATTATGTCCATGGGCAATACGCGGTCGTATTCTCCGCTCATTATCATAGCACGGCGGCCACCATTGAGCCTGGCATCGGGTGAAAACATCCGTGTGAAACGACTAAACGGCAAAGCAGCACTTACACTAAGCTTAGACGGCTTCATCGATGCCCAACCCATAAATTCATCGATATCATCACCTTCATCAATTACTGTAATCTGACGATATGGGAAATGCAAGAACGCATCATCTGCTCCGACGGCCGTACCGGTGAGGACATTGCCGGAAATTACACGCAAGTGACGATCGGCTCCGACTCTACCTTTGATTATCCCTGCTATAGAAGCACCCAGATTGGTGCGCACCAAACCCGGGGATGACACTTCCGGGCCGGTAACGGCAACTATTGTCCAGGGATTAACTTGACCGCTGAGAATAAGTTTGCCTATATTATATAATGTGATAATGTCGAGTGTCCACACCTCACGACCGGGGCCGGCAGGTGCGATAGCCGACACCTGAACACCCACATTACCTGCGGGATGCGGGCCACTGACCGTGTGCATCTCGGCTCCCGGTATGTCGCCCAACGTCCAGTCGTCGCCCACCGAAACATTCACCTTTCCTGAGGAAAGTCCGCTTAGAGCTTTTACCGCAGAGCGGATAGCCTCGGATGCATCTTCGGGCAACTGCGCCACAAGCGGATATGCAAGTGGTGCAGTATCAAGGGCTGTCACAAAGATGTCTGCCGGACGCACAGCTGTGCGCACGACCACATCGTAAGGGCGACGGCGCATCATGGCCAACAGACCGGATGATGCCAATAAGTCGAGAACCGGAATAGAGGTATCAAACTTTACAGCTTCGTATCGGTGATCATTAGTAATCACTACTCGCAATATTTTGCGACGTTCGCCTCTTATAATGGACTTAACCGTACCGCTCACAGGCGATACCAAACATAAATTTTCAGAAATCTTATCGTGCAATAATGGCGAGCCGACCAGCACAGGGTCGCCTTCACGTACCATTAATTTCGGTATAAATCCGTTGAAATCATCAGGTACTATAGCACATTCATCAGGCTCGAATTTGATAAGATTATCAGAAGTAATACCTCCGACCAACTTCAAATCGAGACCCTTCTTGAACCGTAACTTCATGGTAACTTAGGTCGTATAGATTTTTTACACGGCAAAATTAACACATTTTTTTGAATAATAAGACATATTTTGGAAAAAATGTGCAAATCTGCATTATCATATAAGTACCATAGAGTGCTGCTACACATTTGTCGGTCGCATCTAATCTTTTGTTAAAAATTTCATCAACCTCTTAGTAACTGGCTTTTCAAAATAGCAATACAACGTCCACGACACAACAACGGAAAAAATAAAAATACCTGTCATCGCCGGAATTAAGGGCGGATGAATTTCGAATTTATCCATTAATTGCACTAAGAATACCAAGCATAGTGCATGTGTCATATAAAAGCTAAAACTCATATCACCGAACTTGACAAGCCACTTATTTTCCAACAGCCGCATCAGCACTTTATGTGAGTTATTGCAAGCAGTGGCACCCAACACTATGCATCCTACCGGAATCCACCAATATGAAGCTAACGCAAACCGAGGCGTAATTTCCGGATAAAGATATAAAGCCGAAGGTAAAAGTATTAAACCCAGATATAACAGAGCCATTTTATATCTGAACCCATCGAAACGATTCCCATAGACTTTCCATATTTTCCAAATACCCATTCCACAAATAAAATCAAAAATGCGGAATATTGGATTTATATATATAAGATCAATGTATTCGTCCGATATGATAAGAATGCCGCTCAAATAGATGATACTTAGCACTATATATCCCCTCGGAGTCAACGTTTTCATTAAAACAGGAAACAGGACATAAAAGACCATCAGGTCTGATAAAAACCACGACACGGCGTTGCCAGAGAAGTAGACAGAATGAACCGTTGACCAGCTTTGAAGCAGAAGTACATTAGGCACAACCCACGCGAAGCTGCCGGAAACATGGCGGTATATAATAAAAAGTGCTGCTCCGAGACAAATAATGTGCAAAGGATATACCCGTATAATACGATGAAGCAGGAATTTACCTGTATGAAATTGAGAGTTAAAGATACGCTGTCCGTATGCCTTACTCAATACAAAACCGCTCAGTATCATAAAAAATGACACACCGCAATCGCTTGCTCCGTCAAGACGTGCAAGATTCTCCCCGGTGTAATGACTATAACAATGTGATAAAAATATTATGAAGGCAAAAATGCCTCGCAACGACTGTAACGATTGTATCATACTTATGATTATCAGCGGTCAGTATAAACGGGTTGTTTGGTGGCAAGGTATTGTAGCTGTTGCTCTGAGAGAGCCGATCGCGGAATGATAAGGAAATCTGATAAGGCGGGGCCCGTACGAACTATGATATTATCGCGATGTAATTCGGCATCCTGAATTTTATAATGCTCTAATTCCACAATCACAACATCATCATCTGAATAATCTGCTCTAAGAGCAACTATGCCATCGCCAGCCTCAAATCGCAGCTGATTAGCAGTGGCACGGCGGGCAATGACAGGCATTGCGGCATAGCGGAGGATAACCAAAGTTATTATCATAGGGTAGATGATAAACAGTATCATCAGCCCTACTACAATCCAGCGCCAATCGGCTGCAGCTCCGTAAATCATCACACAGAGTGGCACAGCCAATAACCACCATAGCCGCCCGGCCATCCGGGCGGCTATGTGGTGGATATAAGCCGATGGGCTTGATTTGAATTCCTTTGTAAGGTTCACAATCAATCCTTGGCAGGAGTCTTAACGTCGGAGGGTGGAATGATGCCGTCGCGACGCATCAGTGCGTCGATTGTTGCATCCTGACCGCGGAAACGGCGGTAGAGTTCGGCAGGATCTTCCGAGCCTCCGCGTTCCAGAATATTGGTGCGGAATTTATCGGCGGTTGCCTTGTCAAAAATACCATTCTGTTTGAAATAGTCGAACGCATCGGCATCGAGCACCTCGGCCCATTTGTAAGAATAGTAACCGGCGGCATAACCACCCGAGAAGATGTGCGAGAACTGGGGCGATACCATCGCATTGGGTTCGGGCGCAAAGATCTGAACGCTTTCCACTGCTGCATTTTCAAAAGCAGGTGCGTCCTCAACAGGGGCTTTGGCTGTGTGCCACGCCATATCGAGGAATCCGAACATCAGCTGACGCATGCAGGCGTATGCCGCACCATAGCGGCTCGAAGCCACCAGAGCGTCCACGAGTTCCTGGGGAATAGACTCTCCGGTCTGATAATGGCGGGCGAAGCTGTCAAGGAATTCTTTTTCGGTGAGGAAATTTTCGTTAAACTGCGAGGGAAGTTCCACAAAATCACGATATACACCGGTACCCGACACCGACGAATAGTTGCACTTTGAGAGCAGACCATGAAGAGCGTGGCCAAACTCGTGCAGGAATGTTTCCACTTCGTATGGAGTGAGCAGCGAGGGAGCGTCGGCTGTTGGTTTGGTGAAATTCATCACAATTGAAACCTGCGGACGGTGGTCAACACCCTCTTCGTCCACATATTGATCACTGAAATTAGTCATCCACGCACCGGGACGCTTGGAAGCGCGGGGGAAGAAGTCGGTGTAAATCACGCCGATATAGTTACCGTCGGCATCTGTCACATCAAAAGCCTTGACATCAGGATGATATACCTGGATGTCGGGGTTTTCTGTAAACTGAAGTCCATAGAGGCGTGTTGCCAGGCCAAATACACCATTGATGGTGTTGTTCAACTCGAAATAGGGGCGAAGTGCTTCCTCGTCAAAGGAATATTTTTGTGCTTTAAGCTTATTGGAATAGTAGGAATAATCCCAAGGATTGATTACCACGGGGCGACCTTCGAGGTCGGATGCAAACTGCTGAAGTTCGAGCAGCTCGGCACGCATGGGACCGATGTAGGCGTCGCGCAGATTGTTGAGCAGATTGTAGACACCTTCGGGATTTTTGGCCATAGTGCGTTTGAGCGAGTGTGTGGCGTAATCGGGGCTACCGAGCAGATTGGCAATCTGACGGCGCACCTCTGCTATACGCTTCATGATCTCAACATTGTTATACTCGCCACTCTGGTTGCGACCCGAATAAAGTCGCCACATCTTTTCACGGAGGTCAGCACGGCTGCTGTATTTCATAAATGCCATATATACAGGCTGGTCCATTGTGAAGCGATACTTGCCCTGCAGACCCTTTTCTGCGGCAGCCTCGGCAGCGGCATTGATAGCGCTCTGAGGCAGGCCTTCCAGATCGGCTTCTTCAAGCACAAGCTCGTAGCTGCCCATATCTTTGAGCACATTCTGTCCGAATTTGGTGGTGAGCTCAGAAAGCTCGGCCGACAGGCGACGGTATTCCTCACGGTCTTTGCCTTCGAGGGTAGCGCCCTGCTGCGCAAAGGAGTCGTAGGTGCGCTGCAGCACAGTCATCTGCTCGGGCGTGAGGCCGAATTTATCGCGTTCGTCATACACCTGCTTAACGCGCTGCCACAGCGGTTCGTTGAGCACGATTGAGGTTGAATAGTCGCTTAGTTTCTGGGAAGCTTTCATAGCTGTCTCCATCATTGCATCTGACGAATTGGCCGACAGCAGAGGATAGAACACGTTGAGCACGCGGTTGAGATCCTCGCCCACGCGTTCCAGGGCAGCTATGGTGTTGTCAAAGTCGGGCATGGCACGATTTTTGACAATGGCATCCACCTCCTGACGGGCGAGTTCAAGACCACGGTCGATGGCCTCTTCATATTGTGAATCGTTGATCGATTCAAAGGGAGCTGTGCCGTGAACAGTGTCAAACGGCTTGAAGAACGGATTTTCGGCTTTTGTCATAAAGGCAAGCAAAAGAACGAGTGATGTTAATAATAGTCTCATTTGTTCGGTTTGATTATAGCGAATGTTGTCAGTAGTGGATAATGGTCGCTGGCACGCGACGATCCGCGCACCATGCGCAGCGGTTTCAGACCTCCGCGATACAGCACGTGATCAATGCGGAAATAGAACTTGTTGGCGTTATAGGTGATCATCGGGCCGAAGCCTACCTGTTCGTAGACCTGCTTGAATCCGAGGCGTTCGAGCGACACCAGCGGATAACTGCACGGCACATCGTTGAAGTCGCCGGCAATTATTATGTTGGGACCTCCGTAGTGCTCAATGAGCTGACGCAGACGCCCGATGTCAGCCTGCCGCAATATTGCTGCGCCGCTTATTTTTGAAATCAACGAATGGCGCACATCGCTCAGGGTGGATTTCAATTGTTTGAGTTCTTTTACCTTCTCGGCTTCTTTGATTTCGGTGATGTCGTGATAGAGCGATTTGTCGCTGCTCGACAGGCCGTACGACTGCAGATGAAGGTCGAATATAGTGACCGGCGTACCGTATATATTCACCCGGAAAAGCGCTATCTGCCCCGTGGGCTTCACCACCGCATTATTCGCGATAGCTTCCTTGCGCAGGCTGGCGGCAATCTCAGCCTCGCCGGTGTGCACCACCTCAACGGGGAATTTCGACATTATCATCTGCGACCTCCCATACATTATTATATAAGGATACAACCGATGCAGGGAATCAATCTGCGCCGATGTGATGTGTTTTTCGGCGTTCACCGCGGGCACTATAGCCTCCTGCACGTTGACAATGTCTGCATTGGTGCGCATTATATAGGACAGCGTAGGATTGACATCGCCGTCATATTTCCCTGTAAGATCACTGAGATTTGTAACATTATACGTAAGGAATGTAAACCGCTGCGACGCACGATAATCTGCGGGCGACGGTGTCACAAAATTCATCGGACTGAATTCCAGAATGGGATGTAAGCACCCTACCCACGTGATCAAAGCCAATAATAAAGCCTTGCGATAGGTCAGAGCTGCGATTACGGTCATGGCGAGCAGAGCCAAGAGCCATGCGGGAAAGGTCATAACCAGGGTGGGTGCGATGCGCAGTGCCGACGGAGAGATGTATCCGCAGAATCCGGTAACGAACATTCCTATAGATACAATAATCATCCCGGCCCAGCACATAATTCGCCCTATCCGCTTCCAGATTCCTTCCTTATCACCTGGAACTTCCGGCTTTTTATGTTTGGTGCTGTGGCGAGTATGTCGGTGGTCACTATCGTCACGGCCGCGTCTGCCGCGCGAAGCCCGAGCCACAATTTCAGCGTCTGTGGCCGATATTGGAGTCTTGTCGTCGGGCTTTATCATAACTCACGCGATTTTGTTTCGTTAAACATACGCAGCCGCTCAGCCTCGGTGAGCGAGGCATATCCCGATGTGCGCACACGTTGAGTTGCCATAACTGCCGGAGTATCGGAATGCCGAGCTTCTTTAGCTGCAAAAATAGCGGCTGACACTCGTCCGGCTACCCAGCCGCCTATATGAGCCACTGCCCCACCGGGGTTATATCCGAGCAGACCGGATGCAAGTATCACCAACAGGGCGTAGGCAACTCCGTCGGCCGGGAAACGATGCGCTCCAATGCAAATTTTCTGATAAGACAACAACGCGCATACCGTCATTGCCATTATGCCCGCTGATGCACCTTCAAGCCACATCGCAGCATCCGACAATGTGGCATACCCCATAAAAAACACACCACCGGCTACGATGCCTGAAACAAACACCATCGCCATCCGTATCGCTCCCTGACGTTGCTCACACCACGTGGCCACAACAAGCAGGGCTATGAGGTTCACAGCCAAATGCATCGGGTTAGTGTGCACAAAAGCGTATGTAAGCACCGACCACCAATGCTCCGGCACACCACCCTCAAGCCGTCCGCCCCCGAATGCCAGCCAACCGGCCGGCATTCCCAGGGCTAATAACCACGTGAGGCGCGCGTTAGAAAAAAAGTTGATCAATGCTCCTAATTTCATTTATCAGAAAAACCAGTGATTATTAAACACGCCTTTCTTTTTCCAGTAGAGTATCAATGCGACGCCGGCAATCATGCCACCGAGGTGCGCAAAGTGGGCCACATTGTCAGATACCGAACCCAGCCCGAGGCTAAGTTCAAGCAAGCCGTATCCTATCACCATATACTTTGCCTTGATAGGCACAGGTATAAAGAATAGATATATGGGCTGATTGGGATAAAGCATACCGAAGGCAAGGATCACACCGTAAATCGCACCGGAAGCACCCACGATAGGCCCGTTAACCAATGAATTTATCCGGCCCAGAGTAGGATCGGCAAAGTTATAACCGGTCTGCACAAGTTCCCATCCCTGACGGATGATCTGATGCCACTGCTCGGGGTTGAACATATCGTGATACGGGATGAGAGCTACTGCGTATGCCCCCATCTGCACCAATGCGGCAAAAAGCCCACAGGAGATGTAATAAAACAGAAAACGCTGCGAACCCATAGTGCGCTCGATAATTCCACCGAACATCACCAATGCAAACATATTGAAAAACAGATGCGTAAACCCGGCGTGCAGGAACATATACGTAAACAGCTGCGCAAGATTAAACCCCGGCGACGAGAAATAGTGCAACCCGCACCAACGTGTGAGCGAGCTATCAAGCACAGGCACCAGAGCCATCGCCAACCATATTATTACACAAAGAATGGTGATATTCTTCACCACCGGAGGCATATTCTGTATTAATCGTTGAAACATTTTTCCTTACACATTAATAAAGTGCAAAGATAGCAATTTTTTCCGAATTAATTCGCCGCCAAGATGTGAAATATTGTTTAGAGAACTCCTCTCGCATAAACCATTTCTGTCCCGTAGGCAATGTAGTCCTTTTAACTCCCAAAAGCGTCATATAAATAAAACTAAAGTTTTTTTTGCATTTCTTAAGAAACTACTTGGTCATTTAAAATTTATTGATTATCTTTGCGAAATAAAACCTTTAAATACTGCTCCATGAAAATTTATCCCTTAATTCTGGCCTCCGCTTTAGTGCTCTCAGCTTGCAGCTCGGGCGAACCGTTTTCGCTTGACGGAACTGATTTGCCCGACGATTTGGAACTTGTGGATTCCAATGAACCCAAGAGTTTTGAAGACGTCAACAACGTATCTGAAAAAACATTTCTGGATTTATTCCTTGATTTTGATGACACGGAATTATCCATCAACGATAAATTTAACGACTTCGGTCTTCGGTACTTCGCGGAAGCGAATAAAATTGCCGAGAAGGATCAGAACTTTCTGTGTTCGCCCGTCAGCGCTACAGTGGCCACTATGATGATGGCCAATGGCGCTTCCGACGACTTCCGCAATCAGGTTTCAAAGGCTTTCAACGTTGGCGATATTGACGCTCTGACTTTGCATACTGCTAAGATTAATAAAAGTATAAATTACAGTCAGAACGGATTATTCATCAGCAGCAGTAATTCGGTTTGGGTAGATAACGGTCTGAATCCTACGACCGAATACACCTCCCTTCTTAAAAACGTATTCAACGCGCCGGTTACGACCCTCGACTTCAACGATTCCAACTGTGGGAACATCGTGAACCAATGGGTGCGCGAAAACACCCGCGGTATGATTGACGGAGTGGTGCCTAACGGAGCTTTACACGGCCAAATAATGTGGGCCAACGCACTGTTCCTCGAAGGTGAATGGCAGTATAAGTTTGACAAAGAACTTACCGATCGTCAGATTTTCCACGGCACGCGTGGCGATTCTGAAGTGGATATGATGCATCAGGAAATAGCCCAGGCCAGCTGCGACTATATCGACGGCTATATCCTCGTGGAACTTTTTGCCGGACGATTTGGTTCGTTTGTGGCTGTATTACCGCCTGAAAACGTGAATATCGACGATGCGGTCAACGAATTTACAGAACAAATCTGGGCCAAAGCAGATTTCCGTCAGTTAACAGCCAATCTATCGTTTCCCAAACTAAAGATGAGCACTGAATACCAGGCTACTGACGCTCTGCGCAATCTCGGCATTAATCTTGACGAAGTGCGTATGCCCGGGCTGGGCCTTATGCAAAGCGGACAGTCTGCTTTAGGCCAGAAAGCCTCACTTGAGCTTGACGAAGACGGCGCCACAGCTGCCGTGGTATCTCATAACAACTGGGGCACCGGCAATGGCTGGCTTGAGGATGTATCCTACATCGACGTTGCGTTCGATCGGCCATTCCTTTTCCTTATCAGAGCCAATTACACTAACACCATCCTCTTTGCCGGCAAGGTGACTAATCTTTAAAAGCCTACAAAGACATACTACATAAAATATGGAAAAGATCGTCGACACCCCGACGGTCTTTTTTTTGCTTTCTTATATTTGGGATATATTTGAAACCCTGCGGACCGATATATCCTTGCTTGTCTTGACACGTATTTTGTTCACTTCGCTCAGTTACGTAGCCCGCTACGATCCTTTGCACAAAGGACAAAATGCATCGTCTATCCTACTCAAATCTATATCGTCTATTTTTTAAGAGTTAATTACCTTAGAAAACTTCTTAACTGAATCTGCTATATATTAACTTTTGTAAATTATTTGGTTCGCTCGTATTTTTTCACTACCTTTGTGGCTTGAAAATCAATTTTCAACGTATGCCTAACAAAGCAATAGATTATATTTTCGAGGCTTCTTGGGAGGTTTGCAACAAAGTGGGCGGCATTTACACCGTGCTTTCCACCAAGGCAAAAAAACTTCAGAAGCAACATAAAGACCATATAATTTTCATTGGTCCGGATGTATGGACACAGGATAATCCTTCGCCGGATTTTATTGAAAGCAAAACTATACTAAAAAAATGGCGCGAAAGCGCTTTGCTCCCCGAGGGTGTTTCTGTACGCGTAGGGCGCTGGGACATCCCCGGCAAACCCATTGCAATTCTTGTAAAATTTGAAGCCCTCTATGCCTCCAAGGATGCTTTCTATGGCCACCTGTGGGAGCGTTGGGGGGTTGATTCGCTCCACGCTTACGGCGATTATGACGAGGCTTGTGCCTTTGGTCGTGCCGCCGCTGCCGTTATCCGCAGTTTTGTGGAATATCTGGGCGACAAAGCCGGCAATATTATAGCCCATTTTGATGAATGGACTCTGGGGGCCGGCCTGCTCACCGTCAAGGAGGAACTACCACAGGTAGCCACCGTATTCACCACCCACGCCACCAGCATAGGCCGAAGCATTTGTGGAAATGGCAAGCCGCTGTACGATTACCTTAAAGGGTATAACGGCGACCAGATGGCGCGCGAACTGAATATGGAGGCCAAGCACTCTCTCGAAAAAGCCGCTGCTCAGAATGCCGACAGCTTCACCACCGTGAGCGATGTCACCGCTCGCGAGGCCGCTCAGCTGCTTGAACGCACTCCAGATGTAGTGACACCCAACGGCTTCGAGCCGGGATTCGTGCCTGCCAAAACCAAATTTGCAGCCGTGAAGTCAGCGGCACGCAAGCGTATGCTTGATGTGGCCCGCGCGCTCACCGGCCGTGAGTTCGACGACGATACGTTCATCATAGCCACCTCGGGGCGATGCGAGTATCGCAACAAGGGCATTGATGTGTTCTGCGATGTAATCGCCTCGCTGCGCGGCCGTGCTCCCCGTCAGGTGCTTGCGTTCGTAATGGTACCGGCATGGAGCGGCGCTCCGCGTCCCGATCTGCTTGAGGCTCTTACCACAGGCTCGACACGTGGCGTGAGCGACCCTGTGCTCACACATTCGTTGCACAACTATAACGACGACCCGATCAACTCGCGTCTGCACCAGCTCGGATTTGCCGATGCAGCCGGCGATACCTCGGTTACAGCTATTTATGTGCCCTGCTACCTCAATGGTCGCGATGGCGTGTTCAACCTCCCCTACTACGACCTCCTCCCCGGGCTGGATGCCACTGTATTCCCATCGTATTACGAGCCTTGGGGCTACACCCCTCTGGAGAGCGTAGCCTTCGGAGTGCCCACTGTCACCACATCACTTTCGGGTTTCGGCCAGTGGATAGCTTCCACCACCGATAACACCTTCACATCTGCCGGCGCTGTGGCGGTGCCACGCGGCGACTCAAACTATTGGGAGGTGGTAAACCGTATCGCAGATGATTTGTTAATGCTTATGGCCCTTGACCAAAAGCAATCCAAAGAAATATCTGATGCAGCACGGCGCACCGCCGAGCGTGCCGACTGGGTAAACTTCATGCCCATGTATGACCAGGCATATCAGATAGCTCTGTCAAAAATAAAATAAGTAACAATTCTAAAAGGTAAATTATATCAGAAAATGAAACTTCCGGTTAGCAAGACCAATGCGCCCGTCTGGCGCGACATCACCGTCAAAGCAGAACTGCCCGCACAGCTCAAACCGCTTGACGAAATGGCCCGCAACCTTTGGTGGGTCTGGAACAGCGAAGGCAAATCATTATTCCGCGACCTCTCGCCCGACCTGTGGCGCGCCACAGGTGAAAACCCCGTTATGCTCCTGCAGCAGCTCCCCTCGGAACGCATCGATGAAATCATCGCCGATCAGGAACTGATGGATCGTATCGCCAAGGTCTACGCCGCTATGCAGGAATATCTCGCAAAACCCATGCGCAAGGATGTTCCTTCGGTATCTTACTTCTCAATGGAGTATGGCCTGTGCAACTGTCTCAAAATTTACTCCGGCGGCCTCGGTGTGCTCGCCGGCGACTATATCAAGGAAGCGTCCGACTCATGCGTGGATATGACCGCTGTCGGCTTCCTCTACCGCTACGGCTATTTCACTCAGACCCTGAGTGTCGACGGCCAGCAGATCGCCAAATATGAACCCCAGAACTTCCACCAGCTCCCCATCGACCAGGTGCTCGACGCCGAAGGTCATCCCCTGGTGATTGAAGTGCCTTTCCCCGGCCGAATTGTTTACAGCCACGTATGGCGCGTGAACGTGGGCCGTATGAAGCTCTATCTGATGGATACCGACTTTGATGCCAACTCAGAATTCGACCGTCAGATCACCCATCAGCTCTACGGCGGCGACTGGGAAAACCGTATCAAGCAGGAATACCTTCTGGGTATCGGCGGTATCCTCATGCTCAAAAAGCTGGGTATCAAGTCGCAGCTCTATCACTGCAACGAGGGTCATGCCGCTCTGCTCAACCTGCAGCGTCTGGTAGACTATGTTCAGGAACAGCATCTTGACTTCAACGTAGCCCTCGAACTGGTGCGTGCATCTTCGCTCTACACCGTTCACACCCCCGTGCCCGCAGGCCACGACTACTTTGACGAAAGCCTCTTCGGAAAATATATGGGCGAATACCCCGCCAAGCTCGGCATCTCGTGGCACGAACTTATGGATATGGGCCGCGAAAACCCCGGCACTCAGGAACGCTTCTCGATGAGCGTATTTGCCCTGAACACCTGCCAGGAAGCCAATGGCGTATCCAAGCTCCACGGTATCGTATCGCAGAAGATGTTCTCGGGCATCTGGAAGGGTTACACCTGGGAGGAAAGCCACGTAGGTTATGTAACCAACGGCGTGCACATGCCCACCTGGGCCGCCTCGGAATGGAAAGAATTCTACCGCGAAAAACTCGGCGCTCAGGTATTCGCCGATCAATCCAATCCCGAAGCTTGGCGCGGTATCTTCAACGTTCCCGACGAAGAAATCTGGAACATGCGTTGCCAGCTTAAAAACAAATTCATCAAATTTGTAAAACGCGACTTCCAGGAAAAATGGCTCGCCAACCAGGGCGATCCCTCGGCTGTGCTTGAAGTGCTCGACCGCATCAATCCCAACGCCCTGATCATCGGCTTCGCCCGCCGCTTCGCCACTTACAAACGTGCCCACCTGCTCTTCACCGATCTGGACCGTCTGGCCAAGATCGTCAACAACGAGAAGTTCCCCGTACAGTTTGTATTCTCGGGCAAGGCTCACCCCGCCGACGGTGCCGGTCAGGATCTGATCAAGCGTATCACTGAAATTTCTCGTCGCCCCGAATTCCTGGGCAAAATCATCTTCCTTGAAGACTATAATATGATCGTGGCCAAGCGCCTTGTCACCGGCGTGGATATCTGGCTCAACACACCCACACGTCCCCTCGAAGCATCCGGCACTTCCGGCGAAAAGGCCGAAATGAACGGCGTGCTCAACTTCTCGGTGCTCGACGGCTGGTGGTATGAAGGTTACCGCTTCAACGAAGAGGGCGGATGGGCGCTCACCGACAAACGCACCTTCACCGATCAGGCCCAGCAGGACAAACTCGACGCTGCCACCATCTACCGCATGCTCGAAAACGAGATTATCCCCCTCTTCTTCGAAAAGAACTCGAAGGGCTACTCTCCCCGCTGGATCGAATACATCAAGGGTTCTATCGGCGACATCGCTCCCCACTTCACCATGAAGCGTATGATCGACGACTACATCACCCGCTTCTATGACCCCGAAGCTGCCCGCTCGGCCAAACTCCAGGCCAACGACTACGCTCTGGCCAAGGAAATCGTGGCTTGGAAAGAACGCGTGGCTGCAGCATGGGACGGCATCAAGGTGCTCGACGTGCGTCACACCTCCGACATCGTAAACGGCGTGACCGGCGAACCCTACCGCGTTGAGGTAGTGCTCGACACCAACGGCATCGGTACCGACCTCGGCGTAGAACAGGTTGTCTACCGCTACGAGGACGGCCAGGAACTCCTTGCCGGCAAGCCCCGCGAATTCAAGGTTATCAAGCAGGAAGGCAACATCGTGACATACGAACTCAGCGCCAAAGTGAAAAACGCAGGTCAGTTCCGTTACGGTTACCGCATCTTCCCCAAGAACCCCAACCTGCCCCACCGTATGGACTTCGCTTTCACCCGCTGGATCTAATCGAATTTTCCCATAGACACAGCAGCCCGCCCCTCCGGCGGGCTGTTTTGTTTTCATATAGCGGTTTTTTATTTTTTTTAAATTTTTCAAGAAAAATATTTGGAAATTTGATATTGATGTCGTAAATTTGCGCAAACCATAAATCTACAACCAGTACAATCCACCCTATATAGTTCTTTACATTATTCTTACTTTCTTTTATTTTGCTTTCTATTTACTGCATATAAAAGAAGTATCAATGCTATTTACAGGACTATATACCTATAACCAAAAAAATATATTGTAAGAGTCCCATTGCAAAACATCAAATTATTAACCAAATCTTTTACCATTCCCGTATCAAATCAACTCAAATCACCACAGTATCCGCCAAAGTTACAAGCAGCTGTACTTTGCCATTAACCTTTTACCTTAATCATTAACACGATTAAAACCATGAAAAGAACTAATCTTATGTTAGGTTTCTTAATCCTAACTGTTCAGGCTGTTTTGGCTCAAATAAGCCATACAGTCACCTTTGACCCGTCTGAGGTCAAAGTAACCGAAACCATAAACGAAAATGGTAAACAGATTTACCCGAAATCATCAAAAAAACTGTCAAGAGCTAATTCCGACACTCTCCCACCGATGGTAGTAGAGGGTCGCACTTGGTGGTATAACGCTAATTATTGGCCGCATCTTGTGCGCGAAGTGGGTTTCAGAATAGAGGCACCGGTAGAAATTGATGGTGAGGAATGGTATCCTGTTAATAGGATTCGTATGGCTTCAAAACAAGAAGAATACGAATATGAGCAAGAAATACCTGTACTTATGAATCCCGATGAACCGTGGATAATAGATGAATCACCGAGGCAGATGTGTTATATACGCCAAGACGGAGCTACGATTCATTCGAAGATTTTTTATGAATCCTGGAGTGAAGATGACTTCTTTTCCGCAGTAATGTTCGGGCCATTTAAGCTATTATATAAAATTATGCCTATAGATCCCTGTTCCGGCTATGAGCTGATATTTGATATTTATGGACCGGAAGGATCGGAAATCGAATATTTATGCGACAGAGAATTTATTGATGTCCACGGGAACGATTGGGGGACCCAAAAGGTAAGATATCGGATAGAAGAAGTAGAAGAAATCGATAATTCAGGATTTAGCTATGATTCGTATAATATGATACCTCGTAGTGGTGGAGATCAGATTAAAGGAGTATCCTATTGCAAGAGTATTCCTCAATTCGGATGGATTACTACCGTACCAGTACCCGGTTTTGACTTTGACTTTGGGCCTTTTTACGAAATTTCTGTAGCAGGAAGTTCGGATCTTTTCTTCGCTCCTCAATGGACTTTTGGAGGTAGAAATATCGATAGTTTTGATTACTCTCCATGCCTGCGATACGTCACTGATGCCGATAATAATATATTGTACGAGCATATAGGTGGCCTGAAGCTTTGGGAGCTGACCGAATCAGGGGTAGAAGATGCCTGGGTGGAATCGGAATCTGCCGATGTGCAGTGGTACACCCTCGATGGCCTGAAAATCACGGAGCCTACCTCGGCCGGTATCTATATCCGTCGCCAAGGCTCAAAGACCCAAAAGGTGGTAGTTCGTTAAAAAAAGATTATTTAATTATTAAAGACTCCTGCCGCGATATTGCGGCAGGAGTCTTTTTAACTTTTCATACTGCGGTGTATATCGTTAAATTTCGGGTTGGATATTATGCCATTCAAAAAAAATGTGTACCTTTGCAAAAATTTTTGAGACCCATGAAAGAAGTAACCTACGAAGGCCTGACATTTGAGCCGTATATCACCCGCGAGAAAATTGATGCCCGCATACGCGAAATCGGTAAAGAAATATCTGCCGAATGTGCCGGCAAGAAACCTTTGTTTCTGTGTGTGCTCAACGGTGCCTTCCCCTTTGCGTCTGATCTGTTCCGCGCTTGCGAAGATATTGATGCAGAGATAGCTTTCATCCGCCTCAAATCATACGAGGGCACCGGCTCCACCGGGCAGGTTAAAGAGGTGCTCGGTCTCAGCGAAAACATCGAAGGTCGCACAATTATCGTTATTGAGGATATCGTAGACACCGGCAATACTATTGTACGCCTGCTGGATACCCTCGCTCCTAAAAAACCGGCCGAAATAAAAGTGGCCACCCTGCTATTCAAACCCGAGGCGCTTGAACACGACATCAAGCCCGACTATGTGGGTTTCTCTATTCCAAAAAAATTCATCATCGGTTTCGGTCTTGACCTCAACGGTCTGGCTCGCAACCTCAATGACATTTATATCCTGAAGGAAAACTGATTTTTTAGATTTGCTAAATGTTGAATCTCGTAATTTTTGGCGCTCCCGGCAGTGGTAAAGGTACCCAAAGCGAACGCCTTATTGATACATTCGGACTTCATCACATCTCCACCGGCGAAGTACTCCGCGAACATATCTCACGCGGCGACGAGCTGGGTAAAATTGCCGACAGCTACATTTCAAAAGGACAACTTATCCCCGACGACCTCATGATCCGGGTGCTCGAAAATGTCCTTGACTCCAATCCCGAACTCACCGCCAAGGGCGTGATTTTCGATGGCTTCCCCCGTACAATCGAGCAGGCCAAAGCACTTAAAGAAATGCTCGCCAAGCGCGACTCCAAGATACACGCCGTCATAGGCCTCGAAGTTGAGGAAGACGAACTTATGCGCCGTATGCTGCAGCGCGGTGCCGAAACTGGCCGTGCCGACGATAATCCCGAAACCATCCGTGCCCGCTTCAAGGTATATCATTCGCAGACTCAGCCTCTGCGCGATTACTATATCTCGGAAGGCAAATACCATGCTATCGAGGGCACCGGTTCGGTGGACGAAGTACACTCAAAAGTTCTCAATTCGCTCAAAGAGCGTTTACCTCAGCACGTGTAAATATCTCTTCGCGGAGAGGTGTAATGCTCTGTCCCTAACTAAAGGTATCTAAAATCTCATATTATGGAATTACATTACACCACCCGCGGACGCGATCTAATCGGAATATATCGGCAAGCCTTTGCCGATCACTTCCCGCTCCCCGCCGTCACAGATTATGTCGGCGGCAAAACCCTGACATACGGTGAATTTGGCCGACGCATCGAGCGACTTCACATGTTTTTCGAAGCTGCCGGAATCAAGCGTGGCGATAAAATTGCCCTGCTCGGACGCAACACCTCCACCTGGATCTGCACATTCATGGCATCCATCACATACGGGTCTACCATCGTGCCTATCCTCAACGACTTCAATCCTACCGACGCTGCAAATATCATCCGCCATTCGGATGCCCGACTGCTTTTTGTGGCTGAATCGATTTGGAGTCAGATCAAGGACGAAGATTTTCCGGAAGTGGTGGCTGTCATAAGCCTTGAGACCCGAAAGATTCTGGCTGAAAAATGCGATGGACGCCTCACAAAATTTCAGAAAAACCTCACACGTGCATTCAACCGCCGCTACCCGGCCGGCTTCACGCGCGATGACATCCGCTATCGCTCGGCCGCCGATGACGATATTGCTATCATCAACTATACCTCCGGCACCACAGGTTTTTCAAAAGGCGTAATGCTCACCTACGATAATCTGGCCGGTAACGTAGGATTCGGCATCACGTCGCGTCTGCATTATTCGGGGTCGCGCGCGCTGTCGTTCCTGCCGCTGGCTCACGCCTACGGTTGTGCGTTCGATATGCTCGTGCCATTAGCCGTGGGTGCGCACGTCACCGTGCTTGGCAAGACTCCTACCCCGTCGCTCCTGCTAAAAGCCCTGGCCGATGTGAAGCCAAATCTGATTGTCTGCGTACCGATGATTCTTGAGAAGATATATCGAAAGATGATCGTGCCGATGATCACAAAGAAACAAATCCGCTGGATTCTGGCCGTACCGATGCTTGACCGTGCCATCTACGCTCACATCCGTTCGCGTCTTGTGGAAGCCTTCGGCGGACAGTTTGAAGAGGTTATCGTGGGCGGTGCTCCGCTCAACCGCGAAGTCGAGGAATTTCTGTATAACATCAAATTCCCCTTCACCGTGGGTTATGGTATGACCGAATGTGCCCCTCTGATCTCTTACACTCCGTGGCGCCATTTCGTGCCCGGAAGTGCCGGTAGCCTGCTGCCTCACATAATGAACGGCAAGATTGTAGAGGTCGACAACACTCCCGGTCAGGGCGAAATCACTGTCTATGGGCAAAATGTAATGGCCGGCTATTATAAGAATCCGGAAGCCACCGAGGGGGCGATTGACTCTGACGGCTGGCTGCACACCGGAGATGCCGGCAAGATAGGAGGCCCCGACGGACGCACCGTCTTCATCCGCGGACGATATAAGACTATGATTCTGAGTGCCAACGGGCAGAACA
Organism: uncultured Bacteroides sp.; assembly: GCA_964531245.1. Taxonomy (GTDB): domain Bacteria; phylum Bacteroidota; class Bacteroidia; order Bacteroidales; family Muribaculaceae; genus CAG-873. Next base: position 19,100 of record CAZHDH010000022.1, read on the forward strand.
TCTACCCCGAGGAAATCGAATCCAAACTCAACAATATGCCATACGTGTCAGAGAGTCTGGTAATAGATCGTGGCGGTCATCTGGTAGGATTGGTATTCCCCGATTTTGAAGCCGCTGAAAAGGATAATCTAAACCGCTCTGACATAGAGCGCACGATGGAACACAACCGCCAGGAAATCAACAAATTGGTAGCACCTTACGAGCAGATTTCCGCCATAGAACTCACCGACGAGGAATTTGTCAAGACCCCGAAACGCTCCATCAAACGTTACCTGTATAAATAAATTTCCTCGAAGCGGGTATTAATCCGCACAGAAAAATAATGCCAAAAAACATCCAAAATTATTTGGTGTGTTGGGCTTTATTGGCTACATTTGCGACATAATTCTAATAGTAAAACACTAACTCTTCATAACCAACCTGTAAATACCTGAAATTATGGATATTAACAAGATTATGGCCGACCTTGAAGCCAAACATCCCGGCGAAAAGGAATATCTGCAGGCCGTCAAAGAAGTGCTGCTCTCAGTACAAGACGTATATAATCAGCATCCCGAATTTGAACGCAATAAAATCATAGAACGTATGGTCGAACCCGACCGTATCGTAACCTTCCGCGTAACATGGCTCGACGACCGTGGCGAGGTACAGAACAACATTGGCTACCGCGTGCAGTTTAATAACGCCATTGGTCCGTACAAGGGCGGTATCCGTTTCCACGCTTCTGTAAACCTCTCGATTCTGAAATTCCTCGGCTTCGAGCAGACCTTCAAAAACGCCCTTACCACGCTGCCTCTGGGCGGAGCCACAGGCGGTTCTGATTTCTCTCCCCGCGGCAAGAGCGACCGTGAAATCATGCGTTTCTGCCAGGCCTTCATTCTGGGTCTGTGGAAAAACCTTGGTCCCGACCGCGACGTTCCCGCCGGCGACATCGGCGTAGGCGGCCGCGAAGTGGGTTATATGTACGGTATGTACAAAAAACTCGTCAACCAGCACGACGGCACCTTCACCGGCAAAGGTCTGGAATTTGGCGGCTCACGTATACGCCCCGAAGCAACCGGTTTCGGTGCGCTATACTTCGTTCAGTCGATGCTGGAACAGAAAAACGACACCATCAAGGGCAAGATCGTGGGCATCTCGGGCTTCGGCAACGTGGCATGGGGCGCAGCTATGAAAGCCACTGAATTAGGTGCAAAGGTTGTTACTATCTCTGGACCCGACGGTTATATCTACGACCCCGCCGGCCTGGATATGGAAAAAATCCAGTATATGCTTGAACTCCGTGCTTCCGGCAACGACGTCGTGGCTCCCTATGCCGAACGTTTCCCCGGCTCTGAATTCTTTGCCGGCAAGAAACCCTGGGAACGCAAACTCGATATCGCACTGCCCTGCGCCACCCAGAACGAACTCAACGGCGATGATGCACGCGCTCTTGTGGCCAACGGTGTAGAACTCGTAGCCGAAGTATCAAATATGGGTTGCACCCCCGAAGCCATCGACCACTTCATCGAAACACGCACCACATACGCTCCCGGCAAGGCTGTGAACGCAGGCGGTGTGGCTACTTCCGGCCTTGAAATGAGCCAAAACGCCATGCACATGCAATGGAGCGCTGAAGAAGTCGATGCCAAGCTTCACACAATTATGGCAGACATCCACAGCCAGTGCCTTGAATACGGCGTGGAAAAAGACGGCTACATCAACTATATGAAGGGCGCTAACATCGCCGGATTCATGAAAGTAGCCAATGCCATGATGGGCGAAGGCGTATGCTAATGCAAATCCTGTCAACTACAAATTAATATCACAAGGCGCGGCCAATGGTCGCGCCTTATTCTCTTTCCTATATGATATTCGTAACCATAATCCTTGCTCTGGCGTGCATAGCACTGGTGGTAATGCTGCTGCGCAACAACTCTGAACTGGCCACAGCGCGGGCTGAAGCCGCGGCTGCACGCGCAACACTGAAAGCCGAAACCGAACGGCGCGAGGCTGCACTGAATGACCTCCGTCAATCATACGAAACCCAACTGCGTCACGAACGCGACACCGCCGGCGAACGCTTTACCGCACTCGCCGCCGAAATTCTGCGCAAAAATTCCGAACAGCTCGACCGCAACAGCCGCAATTCGCTTGAAACAGTGCTCGGCCCGATGAAAGCCGACCTGGAACGCTTCACCAAAAGTTTCCGGGAATGTTACGATTTCGAGAGCCGCGATCGCCTGTCGCTACGCGAGGAAGTGCAACGACTGGCCACAGCGAGCCGCAATGTGGAGCAGGAAGCAGCCAGGTTGTCCACAGCGTTGCGTGGCAGCAATTCGGCTCAAGGGCGCTGGGGCGAAATGATTCTGGAAAACATTCTGGAAAATAGCGGATTGGAAAAAGGACGATGGTTTGTGACACAGGAAACCACTACCGATGCCGACGGACGCATACGTCCCGATGCCATCATCCATTGCCCCGACGACCGCGACGTTATAATCGACTCTAAGGTATCCCTTACCTCCTATCTTGCCATGATAGAAGCCGACAACGAAACCAAACGCTCCGAAGCATTGCGCATGCACCTGGCCTCTGTGGAAAATCATATCCGGTCACTTGGCTCCAAGGAATATCAACGACGCATCGGAAGCCGTAAGGGTGATTTTGTATTTCTTTTCATGCCGCACGAGGGCGCATACATCGCAGCTATGAATTCAAAGCGCGAACTTTGGAAGATCGCACTTGAAAACAATGTGATACTCGTATCGCCCACACACCTGATCACCGCCGTGCGGCTTGTGGAACAGATGTGGCGCGCCGAAGATCAGAGCCAACACACACGCCGCGTGGTGGAACTCGGAACTATGCTTGCCAACAGCATCGGCACATTCCTGCAAGACATCGACGGGGTCTACACAGCAATGGACACCGCCCGCGACGCATTTGACAGCGCCGTGCGCCGCTTCCATCAGGGACGTGGAAATCTTGTGAACGTGAGCCGGCGCCTGGCCGACTTAGGCATCCGCTCCACACAGAAAAACGCACGCATTCCCGACCGCTTCGACAGCGAAGATGACAACCCTGCCGGCGAAGAATATCCGACAGGGTTGCAGAAGAAAGAGGGAGAATGAGAATGTCCGTTACTCCGCTACTCAGCGGAAATCACGGAGCTCTGACTGTAACTTCTTACGAGCGAAGAAGATTCTGCTTTTGATGGTGCCGAGCGGGAGCCCGACAGCATCAGAAATTTCCTGATATTTATATCCCGCAAGGTGCATTGAGAAAGGCACTCGCAGATCATCGTCAAACGAATCAAGCACAGCGTGAATCTCCTTGGTGGCAAGCGCGCCCTCGGGTGTCTCAAAACCACTGTTCTGCGGGAGCGAAAGGTGATAAAGATCCTCGGTGGTATCAACCACCGTATTCGATCTCACCATCTTTCGATAGTTATTGATAAATATGTTACGCATTATCGTAAACACCCAGCCTTTGAAATTGACGTTATCTACGTATTTATCCTCATTATCGAGTACTTTGAGGGTGGTGTCCTGCAGCAGGTCGTAGGCATCGTCACGGCTTGATGTGAGCATATAGGCAAAATTCAGAAGATTATCTTGAATGGCCAACAGCTTGGTCTGGAAAGTTTTTGAACTCATAAGGCTTGTATTTATCATAGGTTATACAAACAAAACATTAAGGATTCCTCATCGTTCACCGGGTTAAGCATTATTAGCACTTTTAACATTTGCGTCTGAAAGACCGGTGTCTTTTGCCCCATGCCGTTGAACTGCGCTTTTAAACGGTATGAAAAAGTCATTTGAGAGCGGGTTGAAACAGAGCTGCAATAAATTTGCAAAAGTTTTGTAATATTTTTGCAAAAACATTGTAGCAGTATTGAAATTATTTTGTAACTTTGGGGCGTTAAATCTACCAATCATGGCTAAGACACTTTACCCTTCTATAATTTTGGCCTTCTCGTTTGCCGCATTTTCCGCCACGACAAGTTGCACTAAGTCGGAAAATAACGCTGCTGACGATACTGACGACCGTCCGGTGCTCGCTGTCTCTGTAGAGCCACAGCGCGCGTGGCTTGAAAACATCGTGGGTGATCGTTTCCGTATCATCACAATGCTGCCCAGCGGAAGCAATGTAGAGACATACGAGCCCACACCCGAGATGCGCAAAAGCCTCGCGGATGCCAAAGCTTATTTTATGGTGGGCCCGCTGCTGCTTGAGGGTAATCTGAAAATGTCTGCGCCTGATGCCACCAATTTTATCGATACCTCCAACGGCATCGATCCTATCTATGGCACCCACAACCATTGCGCAGATCATCGCTCCTTCCTGCCCTCGGAAGATGTCCGTACTCCCGATCCGCATTACTGGTCGTCGGTGGTTAACGCCCGAATTATGACCAAGAATATGACCGATCAGGTTATAGCAATCGATCCGGACAACGCCGATGAATACCGCGCGAATTATGAACGCTACGACGCTTACCTCGATTCGCTCGATACAGCCTATCGTAATCGTCTTGAAAAGCTTCCCAACAAAGTGTTTATGGTATGGCATCCATCGTTGAGCTACTTTGCTCGCGATTATGGTCTGGAACAGCTTGCCGTGGGTAGCGAAAGCAAGGAAGTGTCGATACAATCGATGCGCCACGTGATTGACCACGCGATAAGCGACAGCGTGCGCGTATTTTTCCATCAGCACGATTACGACTCAAATCAGGCTCAGAGCATAAATGCCGCAATCGGTTCACACCTGGTGTCAATCAATCTGGGTGCCTACGAGTGGCAGGATGAATTCGATAATATTGTAGATGAACTCACCGCTCAGTAAGCCACTATATTACCTGCAAAAGGATAGCCGTATGGCGGCCCGAACGGGTGGTGTATGCAGCCATCACCCCGATCCGGTGCACGTGCAGCTCAATATTTCCAACCGTCCGCTCATTGAGATCAGGGCAATGGAAATGAAACGTGAAGACCGCGTAATTCTTGAAAACGTCAATCTCACAATAAACCACGGCGACTTTGTAGCAATCACCGGGCCTAACGGTGGTGGTAAAACCACTATGCTGCGCATCATTCTCGGGCTGCTGAAACCCACTTCGGGCACTGTACGCTTCCTGCCGGAACGTCCCGTAATCGGATACCTGCCCCAAAAGAATGCCATCGACAGCCAATTCCCGCTCACCGTACGCGAGGTGATAGAATCCGGACTTTTAGGTGTCAGAAATATCTCGCGAGCTGAAATATCAGCAAAAGCCACCGACACACTTCGGCGTATAGAAATGACTCAATTTGCCGATCGTCCGATAGGAAAATTATCGGGCGGCCAGCTGCAGCGCGTATTGCTGGGACGTGCCATAATCTCAGACCCCAAGCTGCTTGTGCTCGACGAACCGCTGAGCTATGTTGACAAACATTTCGAGGCTCACATTTATCGCCTGATTGCCGAAATCGCACCTCACTGCACCACTCTGCTCGTATCGCACGAGATGTCGACGATAGCTACCATGGCCAATCGCCATCTGCTGGTTGACCGTACCGTGGAAGCTTGCCATGCCAACCGGCACCTGATGGCAGAGTGTATCAACTAATCGCCTGCGCGCATATACCTAATTTTCGGTATTGTTGAGGTCATTGCATCCGCCTATCTTTGCAATGACATTCAATACTGGTCATGAAATCTAAGGCATTATCACTCTTACTACTAATAACCTTTTGTGTAACAAATATTTACGCATCCCAAGACCTATTTACACTTTCGGGATTTGTTGTAGACAATGATACCGATGATCCACTGCCCTACTCCACCGCGTTGCTGCATAATACCCAAAAATGGGTAATCACTGATGATAAGGGCTTCTTCCAGATCAAGGATGTAAAGCCGGGCACCTATACACTCGAAATCATACTGCCATTTTATCAAAAAGCAGAACTCCCGCTTACCATCACGGGCGATACAGACCTCGGGATTATCCGTCTGAGAGAGACAAATTTAGCCCTGAACGAGGTAGTGGTGGTGTCAAAACAATCCTCGAAAGAAAATACTACATCCTACGTACTTGACCGAAACACACTTGACCATGCTCAAGTACTGAATCTCAACGATATAACCGCTCTACTCCCGGGCAGCCAGACAATAAACAGCACCTTGACCAATGATTCAAGAATTGCACTGCGTGCCGGAGCCGGCGAACAAGGCAACGCATCATTCGGCACGGCCATAGAGGTTGACGGTGTGCGCCTTGACAATAACGCCAATATGGACGAAACCTTGGCCGCCTCGACGCGCAATATTTCATCGTCAAACATAGGCAGCGTAGAGGTTATAACCGGCATACCCGGAGCTGAGTATGGCGATGTATCGAACGGCATTGTCAAAGTAACACCCCGACGCGGATATTCCCGCTGGATATTCGAGGCGTCCGTAAATCCCCACACCATGCAGTTTGCGCTCAACAAGGGGTTTGCATTGCGTCAAAACGGCGGTATTGTAAATATTGCGGCTGAATTTGCACGTTCCAATAGCAAAATTGCCTCGCCATACACCTCATACAAGCGCACCGGACTATTTGCCAGCTATTCAAAAAACTGCGTCCTATCATTCTCAACTTTAAACATCTATGCAGGGCTTGGAGCCGACTTCGGGGGATATTCTTCGAAAGCCGACCCCGATGCCTTTCAAGATACCTACACCAAGGCCAAAGATAATAGGATTAGAGCCAATGTAAGGCTCGACTGGGCTGCAAACACATCTGATTTTGGCACTTATAAAATCGGCCTTCACTCCTCGGTGCTTTATAGCGACCAATTCACCGAGACCAATACCAACAGGAGTTCATCGTCTGCTCAGGCCTATCTGCACACAATGTCGCAGGGTTATAACATCGCACAGGAATACGACGGAAATCTTGGTGTAGGAGATATTATTATGGGGCCCACAGGCTATTGGTATATCAAATCGTTCAACGACCAGAAACCACTGTCTGTGCAAATGAAGCTCAAAGGCGAATGGATAAAGCAATGGTCATCCACGTCCAATAATCTAACGGTGGGAGGCGACTGGCACCTGTCGCGCAACAACGGCCAGGGCGTATATTATCATGACCTGATGTATGCCCCAACATGGCGCCCTTACTGCTATCAGTCGCTGCCATCGCTTAACACAATTGCTTTTTTCATAGAAGATCGTTTTGTATGGGACAGATTTACCCTGGCAGCCGGATTAAGAAATGATATTACCAAGATACGCAAATCGGAATACGGCACCGTGACCACTTTGTCGCCACGCATCAATGCTCTTTATACTTTGATTGACATGGATGCAATAGGTTTGAAATTACGCGCCGGTTACGGCAAAGGATATAAGTTGCCGTCGTTTCAGGTGCTTTATCCTGCCGATACCTACACAGACAAACTGGTATTTACACCAGGCTCCACTGCCGACAACAAAGCGTTCTATGCCTATTACACTAATGTATCTAAGGCTGTGTACAACCAAGACCTCAAATGGCAGGCTACTCACCAGACCGATATAGGCACAGAATTCAGATTCAAGGATATAAAGTTGAGTGTATCCGGATATTACAACCGCACAGTCAACCCCTATCAACAAATAAATATCTACACCCCGTTTTCATACAATTATACATCCCAACAGGCATTGGAAAACTGCGGCATCCCCTCAGATCAACGTCATTACTCCATTGACAACGAAACCGGTATCGTAACCGTAAGCTCAACCACCGATGCATCTTCAATTACACTGCCCGCATCAAAGCGATACACTTATATTTACAACAGGAAATACGTAAACGGTTCGGATGTGTCGCGTTATGGTTTAGAATGGATTCTGGAAATTCCCATTCTTAAAAATGCCACACCCTTTGGCCTGGAATTGCGATTTGACGGTAACTTTTATCATTATAAAGGTATAAGCGACCTATTGGTAGCCGGAACGCCGTCAGGTATAGGTGATTATGCAGAAGACTCCGGCATAAAGCCACTTATAGGATATTACGCCGGCAGCAACATCACATCTGCATCATCGGTGGCTACTCCTTCGGTGTGCAACGGTTCGTTGAGCAAGGGGGCTGCGGTCAATACAACCTTTACGGTCAGGATACCGCGCGCCCGCCTGATTATGACCGTAAGACTGGAATCGACATTTCTAAATTACAAACGCAATCTGGCTGCATCGAAAAATGTAGTATTGCTTGCAGCCGCCGGAGATGTGTTCGGCGATGGCTTCAATGGCCAGACAGATTCTTACGTGGCAATGTATCCCGAGTATTATTCCACATGGGATAATCCGTCGCAGTATCTGCCATTTGCCGAGAATCTGGAATGGGCAAGCGAGAACGACCCTTCACTATTCAATCAGTTAAAAGCCCTCATAGTGCGCAGCAATACTTCATACTATTTCAATCCTCAGAAAATATCGGCATACTTTTCGGCCAACTTCTCAATTACCAAAGAAATCGGCGACCATGTGAGCCTGTCATTTTATGCCAATAATTTTTTCAACAATATGTCATTTGTCCGTAATACACAGACCGGGCTGGATGAATCGCTTTTCGGTAGCGGATACATCCCTAAGTTCTATTACGGTCTTTCCTTACGCGTAAAAATATGAAAAACTTTTACACCCTACTATCTCTATTTTGCTGTCTGTTTATTTCGTCCTGTACCTACAATGAGTCAATTGAAAACGCAGAAGTGACAATCACGCTGTCGGAACCGCTGGCAATGGCGGATATAACAATCACAAGCTCGACAGGACTGACATTCAATACTATTACCGACGAATCGGGCGAAGCACGGATAACGCTCGCACCCGGCATCTACAACATCTCGGCCTCATACACCACCGACGACGGATATATACGCACAGCCTCCAACGGCTCTAAAAACGATGTGATTGTAAGTGGCTCCACGGCCAATATCTATCTGCCCATAGTCACCTCCACCATCATGCTCAACAATCCTATTCTTATAAAAGAAATATATGTGGGCGGATGTCAGAAGGACGATGGCTCGGGAGCCTTCCTGATTGATAAATGTATCATCCTGTATAACAACTCATCACAACGTGCATCGCTCGACAATATCGCGTTCGGTATCATCGAACCATATAATGCCGAGGCAAACAATCACAGCTTCCTGGCAGGCGGAATCCTGGAGTATGAAGACGCAGACTGGGTGCCGTCGATGAATGGCATCTGGTATTTTCAACCGGGACATTTCATTGAGCCTTACTCCGAACTGGTGGTAAACATCTTCGGTTGCATCGACAATACTCTCACTTACTCGCAATCTATCAACTATGCCAAACCAGACTATTTCACGATGTACGACGTAGAGGCCACCAGCAACGACGGCACCAAGTACAATAATACGGGTTACTACCCGTCGCCGTCCGAGGTGGTTCCGACCTCACACTACCTCAAAGCCGTGAAATATGGACAAGCCAACGCGTGGCCTATAAGCGCGACATCTCCGGCCATCATTCTTTTCCGACCTGAAAACCTCACGATCAAAGAATTTGGCGAAAATCCCGATAATCTAATTTTTCCGGCCGACAAACAGGGTGATCTAATATATGCCTGCCTTAAAGTTCCGCGTGCCCACGTTCTGGATGCCGTCGAGGTATTCAATGCTGAAAAAATTGCATTGTGTAAAAAACGTCTTACCCCGGACCTGGACAGCGGCTATGTGCCGATGACAGGAAAATCAGGCCACGCTCTGGTGCGCAGAATCGAACGCTATGTCGATGGTCATCCCCTGTATCAGGACACCAACAATTCTTCAAAAGATTTCTATGAAACGGACGCTTGTTCTCTTAGGTAGTATTCTGTTAGCCACATCGGTGTGGGCTCAACGAAGCTATGAACTGGTGCAGGACAGCACTTACTGGCTCACAGCCGGTAATGCTGCCGCTCTCACGGATATGAAGTCGCGCAATATCTCGAAAGCCGAGGTGTTCTATACTCACAGCGCCGGCGATCTTGAAGGTTCACTGCAAGGAAAGAAAAACAATATTTTCGGTGCCGATATTAAATCGTACACGCGCCTTAGTCATTCGGTTGTGGCATCCGGAAACATATCATATACCAATAACTCGTTTACCGATGTCGCCGGTAGTATGCTTCTGCCTACCGCGGAGCTTATGCCATTCGACCTGCTGGAAACAACCGAGGATAACGCCGGCAATAAGCGTCACGAACAATTTGATGTAACCGGCGCAGTGGGCTGGAACTGTTTCAGAGGGCTGTCTTTAGGCGCATCGGCTAATTTCAACGCCGGCAGTTATGCCAAGTTTAAAGACCTGCGTCACACCAATTCATTGATGTATCTTGACACCCGCGCCGGTGCTTTCTATTCGTTAGGTACACAATCGGGGGTGGGTGTTTCGGGTGTGTATCGTCGGCGCACAGAAAGCGTCACATTCGAGACCTTCGGCACTACCGACAAGACATACACAACCCTGATTGACTATGCCAATAGCATCGGACAAACCGAAACCTATGGCAGCGACGGTTTTACAGATGCCGGCCACGAGCTGCCATTGTTTTCAGAGTTCATAGGTTTTGCCGTTCAGGGCGGTTATAAATCGGCCTTTGCGACAGCCACATACCAGCATCGCACGGGATACTATGGTAAAAAATCGCAATATACAGCCTGTCATTCTACCAACGACGGCGACTTCTTTTGCGCCACTCTGCGATATATGTTGCCTGAAAACAAGGGCTACCTGTGTATGTTCGACCTTGATTTTTCCACTCAGCTACTATCCACATTCCGCACCAATTATATCAAGGCGACATTGCCGGATAATCCGTCGGTAATCTATTATGAGTATTTCACGAATACCAAAATGTCTGATAAGGCAACTAATCACACACGCCTGAAATTTACCGGCTACTGGTGCCCGCGTGGAGAAATCTATCTATGGCTCGCACAAGCTGAAATTGGTCACCGGTGGCTGAAACAGACGGCTTATCTCTTTCCCGAAATCTGTACCGCAAAGACCAATACCATCACTATTTACGCACGCGCAAGGCGTAATTTCATTCTTCATAATAAATCGCTGATATGGGGCGGTATAAATGTTGACACTCAGATCAACAACTACGACTACATATCGGCCCGCTGTGAGGCAGGGTATGAATTTGCGCTTAAAAATCCTGATTATAGACCATACCTTTCCGCCGGATATACATACACCCGCGGGCTTGATAATTCCATATCACATAAATCGCGTAATACAATAAAAATCGCCGCCGGCATCACATTCTAAATACCCTGAATTGAGTATTGTCCGCGCTGATTTTCGTGGATAACTTTGCATCTCAAAAAATAACATTTACTTCTTATGAAAAAACATTACCTAACCCTCTCTCTTGCTATCTTTGCCGCATCGGGGGCTTTTGCCGCCGACTGGGGTCTTGCCGGTTCGGGTACCGAATCTGATCCGTATCAAATCACCACTGCCGACGATTTCGCCAAAATCGCACAGAATATATCGGCAGATAACACCGGCGCGGGAGAATACTTCAAATTGCTGAACGACATCAACTTCGGTGGCTCGGAAGCGACCCCCGTACAGCTCCCCGGCATAGGCAAGGAAGCTATCACCAATATAACCAACGTGGCCTGGGGCTTTGACGGCACCCTGGATGGCGACGGCCACGAAATCTCCGGCATATATCACACAGCAAACACAAACGATCGCAGCGGACAGTTCAACGCGCTGTTTTCGTCGCTGGGCGAAAGCGGTGTTGTAAAGGATCTCACCATCGGTAAAGACAATTATATCAACTCATACAATTATGTGGGCACAATAGCATCGATATCAAAGGGCGCTATTGAAGGTTGCACCAACAATGCCGACGTAACCGCCACAAATGCATTTGCATCCGGCATCTGCGCCCAGATGATCGGTGGCAAAGGGTCGATTACCGGCTGCACCAATAATGGTAATATCACTTCTATGACCTATGCGGTAGGCATCGTGGCCGGTACTCAAAGCGGCGCCGCCATCAGCTCGTATGATTATATGGTGAAAGATTGCGTAAACAACGGATCTATGACCACACTTAACGATATAGGCGTGGCCGGCATCGCAGGCAGCTATTCAGGCTCGTTGATCAATTGCACCAATAACGGCGAAATCAACGGCTTTGCAAATGCCAAGGCCACCGCTCAATACGCAGCCGGCATTGTGGCCACGGTTTCATACCCCGTTGAGGTATCCGGTTGTGAAAACTATGGCAAGGTGATTGGCAACAAAAACGTTGCCGGCATTCTGGCAATGGTGATGAAAGGTGATAACGCTCCGTTTAATCTCAACGACTGCAAAAACTTCGGCGAAATCTCCGGCTCCGGCGATTTCGTAGCCGGTATTCTGGCAAACACCCAGCGTGGCTCTGCTGAAGATCCCGTGGTATCCATCAGCAACTGCTATAACGCTGGCGAGGTAACATCTACATCAGAATCGGCCGGCAATATGCGCGGTGTTGAGGCCATTGAACTCGGCTCCGGAAACACTATCAAAGAAGGTCTGAAGCTCTACGGTCTGGACGGCGACACCGGTCTGTCAAACATCGTCGACTCTGTTATCTCAGATGAAAACAATTCGCTCAAAGATGGGAAATATATCATCAACGGCGAAATTGTAATAAGCAGCAACGGTAAACTTTATAACTTGCAAGGTATCGAATACACTAAGTAATGAATAAATCTATCAAGACTTCTATTTTTTCAGCAATCTTGATCAGCATGGCCGGCGCAGCATACGCCCGGCCTATGCTGTCAGATGCCTCTATGGATGCGGCCGGAGTGCTCCCTATCGATTCCATTATCCATACAGGCACACTCCCCAACGGTTTTACTTACTATATCCGTTATAACAACCAAACCCCGGGGCAGGCAGATTTCTATCTGGCCAATAAGGTGGGATCTATTCTTGAAGTACCCGAACAACGGGGGTTGGCTCACTTCCTGGAACACATGGCCTTCAATGGCACCAAACACTTTCCAGGAGGTAACGGCGCCCCCAATTCCGTGCGCGCCTGGAGCGAAAAGAATGGTATAAAATTCGGTGCCGATCTGAATGCCTACACTTCGATTGACGAGACTGTCTACAACATCTCAAACGCTCCGGTAGGCAAACCCGGTGTGGCCGATACCTGCCTGCTTATCCTGCGCGACTGGGCAGGCGATATGCTCCTCAAACCCGAGGAAATTGATGCCGAACGCGGTGTGATCAAGGAGGAATGGCGGTCGCGCCGCTCTCGTTTCGCCACATCCCGCATGATGGAGGATGCTATGGCCGTAATTTATTCAGGCACAAAGTATGCCGATTGCCTGCCCATCGGCGATATGAACGTGGTGGATACTTTCCGCTACGAAACCCTGCGAAATTATTACGACGACTGGTATCGGCCCGAGCTTCAGGGTGTGATTGTGGTGGGCGATGTTGATGTAGCCCGCACGGAGCAGCAAATTAAAACTTTGTTCGGCTCGCTTGAAAATCCGGTAGATGCCAAGCCCCGCGTCTACTATCCCATTGGCGACAATGACACCACCATCGTGTTTATGCAAGCCGACGATGAGCAGCCCACGCTCAACTTCTCAATTCACATGAAGCGAGATGCCGACCTTCCCGAGGCACGCAATCTGTACAATACTTATAAGGAAGGTTATAAGTCGACCTTGGCTATGTTCATCTTGCGGCAACGTCTGGCCGAACTCACCAAAGAGGCCGAGCCACGCATTATGTCGGCCACGGTGCGCGACGGCGCCTTTTACGTCACTACCGAAAAGGATGCTTTTTGTCTTAACATAGGCTTGCTGCCTGCCGACCCCTTCACCGGTATTGATGCTGCCATTGAAGTGGTGGAAAAAGCACGACGATACGGATTTACCGAATCGGAACTTGAGCACGCAAAAATTCAGAATGCCGTGCGATATGAGCATAAACGCGATACCAAAGATGTGACAGCAAACGGTGAATATGCAAAACAAATCCTGCATCATTTCCTAAACGGCGAGCCGGCCATGGCCATCGACTATGAAGCCGATCTCATCGGCCGCCTTAACGAGGAAATAACCCTTGAGGATGTAAACAATGCCATAAAAGATATTGTGACCGACAAAAATCAGGTGGTGATGCTGTTTGGCCCCACTTCTTTCGACGGCAGTGAATACTCGCTCCCCGACAAGGATCAACTGCTGGAGCGTGTAAGTCTGGCACAAAATAAGGACTATCCCAACGATATCAAAGACACACCGATCGACCCTACATTTATCAAACGCCTTCCGAAAAAGGGTAAGATTGTATCTAAACGCGAGGTTGAAAACGGCTACACCGAATATCTGCTCAGCAATGGTATAACGGTAAGTGCGCGTCCATCCACACTGGAACCGAATCGACTTACTATCAATATGTTCCGCCTGGGCGGTGAATCACTTTATGGCGATGAGGACGGTATCAACTTCAAATTCCTGAACAAAGTGGTGCGGGAAAGCGGCGCGTCAGATTTCGACAATCTCACTCTGCAAAAGAAGCGCAAAGGCAAAGCGTTGCGTGTGACCCCCTACATCGAAGCCGAGGAAGAGGGCGTCAAGGGCGTATGCGCAGCCTCCGATTTCAAAACCTGGCTTGAGGTTGCATACCTTTATCTCACCGAACCACGCAAGGATGACAAAATATTCAAAAGTATCATCGGAAAGCAACGCTCTCTGCTCAAAAACCGCGATGCCAACCCCAACGTAGCCTATAACGACTCGCTCAGATCAGCTATTTACGGAGATTCTGAACGCACTGCCCCGGTTACCTTGGATAATATCGATATGGCAAATCTTGATCGTATCTATACAATTTATAAACAGCGGTTTGCAAATCTGGCCGGCATGCACCTTATTGTTACCGGCGATATCCGCACCGATGAATTTGAAGATCTCATCTGCCAATACGTTGCCTCGCTCCCGGGCAAACCCGGCAAAGGTACCTCCCCCGAGGTGGGAGCTAACACCACCGATATACGCCGCGGGCAATATACCAATGTATTCAGACACGAATTGAAAACGCCCTCGTCGCTCACCAATGTCGTTTACTCTGCCGACCTTCCCTATACAGCAGAAAACGACTTGAAGCTCAGCGTCCTTTCGCAGATTCTGCGCGGTGTATTTACTGAAAAGATTCGCGAAGATAAGGGTGGCACATACGGTGTGAGTGTCGAAGGTCAATTCTGGAAATACCCTGAAGATGGCTGCTCAATGACTATCAACTTCCGTTGTGCTCCTGAAAGCTATAATGAGCTGATAGGGGTAATAACCGACGAAATCGCGAAAATGGCAAAGGATGGCCCCACGGCATCCGAGCTCAACCGCGTCAAGGAATATGAGTGCAAGAATTATGACCGCGCCGTGCTCACCAACGGATGGTGGGAATATGTGCGCTATCATCAATTGCGCGACGGTATTGATTTCAATGAGGATTATATCGAAAACGTTGAAAACCTGACCACGGATGATATTCGCCGTTTCTGCAACGATCTCGTATCGGCCAATAATCGAATTGAAGTAACAATGCAACCGCTATGAAAAAATTATATATCTTACTGCTTCTGACCGTGGCAGGGCTTTCCACCTGGGCCACTGCCGACAATATACCGGAAGTGATGCGCAAGCAATCCGACGGTACATACATTATAAATACGACCACCCTTTGCGATACCAAGGGTTTCCGTGATGTCACTCCCGTTGAGGTTCACATTAAAAATGGAAAGGTTGTAAATGTGGTGCCTTTGAAAAATAATGAATCACCAAGCTATTTCCAAAAGGTAAAAAATCACCTGCTCCCTATCTTCACAGATACCAAAGTAGGCAAAGCCAAGAAATTGTGCGACGGTGCATTGCCCGATGGCTGCACCGGAGCCACATACTCCTCCCGAGCCGTCCGCACCAATATCGCCAAAGCTCTGGAGTATTACGAAGCTCATAAATAATCTGATAGACGACACCGGCCGAAAAAG
>CAZHDH010000023.1:0-34657 GCA_964531245.1 uncultured Bacteroides sp.
ACGCGGACGCAAAAATTTTTGCGTCCCTACCAATTTGCTGGAAATCAGCGCGGTGGGCCGTCCGGCGCGGGTCCGACACCACGGAGTGGCGTCGCTCCATTGGACGGTGTACCCCAATTCTCGCGAACCCCACACAGCTGAGCGGCGTGGCCCCCCGGTGATTGCGACACGGTCGATCGCTGATCGTCATCCGGCAACTACCCCCCACCGTGGCTTTGGGGTATAAAAAACGGGTGCGCTGATGGTCGGCGCACCCGTTTTTTTTATGTTGAGGGTTATTGTTGGTCGGAAGTGGCTTCGGGTTTGAGCCATTTGTCAAACCAACGGAAGAAGAGGCGCTGCCAGAGTACAGCGTTCTGAGGTTTCAGAATCCAGTGGTTTTCGTCGGGGAAGATTACCATTTCGGCAGGAATGCCACGGAGCTTGGCGGCGTTAAATGCAGCCATGCCTTGCGATGCCAGGATGCGGTAGTCGTATTCGCCGTGCGAGATCATAATGGGAGTGGTCCATTTGTCCACGAAACGATGGGGCGAGTTGGCAAAAGTGCGCTGAGCCACAGCGTTATCCTTTTCCCAATATGCGCCACCCATATCCCAGTTGGCAAACCACATTTCTTCGGTTTCGAGATATTGAGCTTCCATATTGAAGATACCGGCATGGGCGAGCAGAGCCGCAAAACGTCCTTCGTGATGTCCGGCGAGGTAGTAGATCGAGAATCCGCCATAGCTTGCACCTGTGGCACCCATGCGGTCGGGGGCGATGTAGGGTTTGGCCTTCATGAAATCTGCAGCGGCAAGGTAGTCGCGCATATTCTGTCCGGGGTAGTCTTTAGAGATTTGTTCCTCCCATTCGGTACCGAAACCGGGTACACCGCGACGGTTGGGAGCAATGACCACGTAGCCGTTGGCAGCCATGAGAGCGAGATTCCAGCGATAGCTCCAGAACTGGCTTACAGCACTTTGGGGACCGCCCTGGCAGTAAAGAATCGAGGGATACTGCTTTGATTCGTCAAACTTCTGAGGCTTAACCACCCATGTGAGCATTTCCTTGCCATCAGTGGTGGGTACCATAACTTTTTCAACAGCGGGCATTTCGAGCTGAGCGAAGATTTCACCGTTGACATCCGTGAGGGCCGTGAGGGCACCCTCAGCCGCGCAATACACCTCGTTGGGGCGGAGCATCGAGTGATGAAGTGTGATGACGGCAGATTCGTTGAGCGGAGACAGAGATGTGAAATCGGCCTGTTCCTGAGCCACGATTTTCACTTCGTGAGAGTCAAGCGCAATTTCAAACACAGGGGCTACACCTTGATAATAAGCGATAAACCACAGACGTTTCGAGTCGGGGTTCCATGCAAATTCCTCGATGGTGTAATCCCAATCGGCAGTGAGATCGGTAATTACGCCTGATTCCATATCGCGCACCATGAGGCGATTTTTGTCGGCTTCATAACCATCGCGTTCCATGCTGAGCCACGCCATATATTTACCATCGGGCGAGAAAGCGGGATTGGTATCATAACCCATCATACCCTCGGTGAGGTTCTTGGTGGAGGAGTCGGCGAGGTTGTAGATATACAAGTCGGAATTGGTAGAGATAGCATATTCCAGACCGGTCTTTTTGCGCGAGGTGTAAACGAGTGATTTCCCGTCGGGAGTCCAGGCGAGCTGTTCTACACCGCCAAATGGTTTCATGGGCGCTTCGTAAGGCTCGTCGATCATAATATCGTGGGCACCGGTGGCTTTAGAGCCATCAAAATCTGCCACGAAGGGATGAGGAATTTCCGTAACCCATTCATCCCAATGCTTGTACATAAGGTCATCGATCACACGACCGGTGGCTTTGGGCAGATCGGGATAGAGATCTCCTGCGGTGCGTGCATATTTTACAGAACCGATCAGCACCACTTTTGATTCATCGGGCGAGAAAAGGAATCCGGCGATGCCATTTTCCTGCTCGGAAGCCTGGCGACGGTCGGAACCATCGGCGGCCATAGTCCAGAGCTGAGGCTTGCCATCCTTGTCGGGATACATGAAAGCGATGCGTTTACCGCCATTGATCCACACTGCACCACCTTCGCTTTTGGGAGTTTTGGTAATGCGGGTTTTATTGTCGCCATTTGCATCCATCACCCAAAGCTCATTGTTGGAAGTGTTGGCTTCGAGTGATTCGTAAGAAACGCCGTAGAGTATTTTTGAGCCGTCGGGCGACACCTGCGGAGCAGAAACACGTCCGAGCGCTTCCAGGGCGTCAATGTCGAAAACGCCGGTAGAGGTCTTGAAGTCCGGGCGGTCAATAATTGCGCCATCATCGGCCTTGTCGCCCGATGAGCAAGCCGAAATGGCTGCGGCTGTCAAGCACATAAGCACAGAACTTTTTAATGTTTTGATCATTGGTTGAATATTTTGTAAATTTTATTGATTCGTTTCAATAAATGTAAGTCCCTCGATTTTCGTTAGCCGATTCAGAACGGCATCGGCTTGATCTGCCTGGATGCTCAGCGTCATGGAGCATGTGTTATCGAATGTATTTGAGAGCATTTCGACACCAGGCATACGAGTCGCTTTCATCACATCGTTCATCACCGTGTAACCGAAAGTGAAATGAACGATACGTGTGACGTGACACTCGCGCACCCCGGCGGCGTCGAGCACATCTGAAGCCGCCTGCCGATAAGCTTTTATAAGGCCGGGCGTACCAAGCTTTATTCCACCGAAATAACGCACCACGGCCACCAAAACATCCGTGAGCCCCCTGGAGTTGATCTGCCCGAGAATGGGACGTCCGGCTGTGCCGGAGGGTTCTCCATTATCATTTGCGCGGAAAATGGCGCAATCAGGCCCGAGCATATATGCCCAGCATACATGGCGGGCGTCGTAATATTTTTTTTCAAGTGCGGCCACCAGCTCCTTGACCTCATCGGGGGTATGCACGTGATAAGCAAAAGCCAGAAATCGGCTACGCTTCTCCACAAACACCGACTCGGCATTATTCTCTATGGTATGAAATATATCGGACACGGGGTTAGATACGGGATAATTACAATGGCAAAATTACAAAAAAACTTTCACACGTGCCAATAAAACAAGCCATCAGCTTCTCGTTCTCAAAAAAAATGTATAACTTTGGGACACCAAATATACACCGCAATATGGAAATTCTTCAATTCTTCGGTAACACCGTCAATCAACGTTATATAGATCAGGCCGCCGATGCCCTGCGTAGCGGCCAGCTGGTGATTTATCCCACCGACACCCATTATGCCATAGGCTGCGACCCCTCCAACCGCCAGGCGGTGCAGGCGTTGGTGAAATTCAAAGGCGGTGAAAAGACAAAAGATACTTTCACACTTATATGTGGCGACATCTCCCAGGCATCATCGCTGGCCCGAATAGATAACGTAACATTCCGAATACTCAAAAATAATACCCCTGCACCTATAACGTTCCTGCTCAATCCGGCCCCGCACCTGCTCAAAAACCTAAAGGGACGCCAAACTGTGGGCCTCCGAATACCGGATCAACCCGTGACTGTGGAGCTTGCCAAAGCCCTGGGGTCGCCGATTCTATCGGCTTCGCTATCGCTTGACAGCGAGACAGCATCAAATCCCGATGCTATCGCACTGGCTATCCCGCAAGCAGCAGCATATATTCTGGATGCGGGGACATCACCGGCCCAATCGTCCACCATTCTTGACCTCACCGATCCTGCCGACCCGACACTGTTGCGCCAAGGGCCTGTTGATCCTATACTCTGAGCAATGAAAGTTGTAGAACTCACCCCTGAACAATACGCGTCGCTTTACACCCCCGAGTGCAGCGTATATGATTCACCGGAATTTATAGCTCTGAACGTCAGGAAAACCTTAGACGTAAAACTCATGGGGCTAAGCGATGGCGGTGGAAAGATATATGTAGCACAGGCCTTCGGCTTGAAAAGAAACGGCTGGCGCGCACCGTTTTCGGCACCGTTTTCAATTCCTTTGAAATCTCCCGAGGCTCGTGCCGGACACATCCGGCAATTCTACGGTATGCTTACCGAGGAGTTGGGGCAGAAAGCCGAGATTACCTTTCCGGCTGATTGTTATGGCTTTAATGACGTGCCGGAGTATGAAGATACTATTCTGGATTATAACTATCATTACCCGATGGAAAGGTTGCATGATTATGAATCACACCTTAGCCGATCAGGACGCTACAACCATCATCGGGCTCAGAAACATCCATTTAAATTTATCGAAACCCACGATATAGCCCGCGCTTACGAAATAATCAAAAAAAATCGCGAAGCAATGGGTTATCCACTGGCAATGAGCCTTGATGAGGTGATGCGCACGTCGCCCATAACCCACGGGCGCTATTTTGTGCTGACCCTTGACCGGCGCGATGTAGCGGCAGCAGTGGTGTTTCATCCCGTGCCGGGCGTGGCTCAGGTGATTTATTGGGGCGACATACCCGAGGCTCGGCAATTCCGCGCAATGAACAGCCTGCCATGGCATCTATTCAACTGGTATGCCCACCATTATCCCGAAATACACACCATTGACATAGGGCCGTCATCCACCGACGGGGAAATAAACCGCGGATTGGCCGACTATAAGCTTTCAATCGGTTGTGTCGAAACATATAAACCTACAATTATCCTCAGATAAAAATGAAAAGCACAGACTCAAAAATCTGTGCTTTTCATTTTTATCTGAGTTTTTTTTAATTGTCGAAGTCCTGTGTATCGGGAGCGGCTTCCTTGGGTAGTGTGAAATGCAACCATATAAAACCGATGATGCCAGACAGGAGCGAACCTATCACGATACCCAACTTGGCATGGTCGAGCAAATAAGCCATGTGTGCGTTTGCGCCACCAAACGAAAGTGTGGCGATGAAGAGCGACACTGTGAAACCGATACCGCCGAGCATAGCCACCGATGCGAGCATCGCCCATGAGGAGTGGGCGGGCATCGGAGCGGCCTTGAGTTTGATCGTAAGCCACGAGAATGTGAAAATGCCTACAAATTTACCGATTACCAGGCCGCAAATAATAGCCAATGAAATGCCCTCGAAAGCTGTGACGGGGTCGGTATCAAGCAGGAAAATACCGGCATTGGCAAATGCAAACAGCGGAATTATAAAATAGTTGACAATGCCGTGCAGGGTGTCTTCGAGGTCTTGCAGAGGTGATATTACCTTATCTGAGGCGTGTTCCACCTGCTTGAGCCAGTTGAGCTGATCTTTGGTGAGGATGGTGCGTGTGGCCAGGGCTGCTTCCTCCTCTGTTTCGGTGCGGAAATGGC
Source organism: uncultured Bacteroides sp. (assembly GCA_964531245.1). GTDB lineage: Bacteria > Bacteroidota > Bacteroidia > Bacteroidales > Muribaculaceae > CAG-873. Next base: position 5,288 of record CAZHDH010000023.1, read on the forward strand.
TCATCGACTTCTGAATCATTTTGATATATCGACGAGGTTCCATAACGGGCTTTGCAGGGATGGTGAAAGCTACAAGCACACCTGCAATGGTGGGATGTATGCCTGAATTGAGGAACAAGAACCAGACCACACCGCCAAGGATAAGGTAGAAGGCCTTGTTTTGAATCATCATGGCGCCGCCAAGTGCCAGAATAATAAGGATTATCAGGGCTATTAGGAGCAGGCTTACTTCAATATGAGTGGAATAGAATGCGGCGATAACTATGATACCGCCAATATCATCCACCACCGCCAGGGTGGTAAGGAATACCTTGAGCGACAATGGGACACGCTTGCCCAGCATAGCCAGCACGCCCAGCGAAAAGGCTATATCTGTAGCCATCGGGATAGCAGCCCCGCCGCTATAATCGGTACCGGCACTGAACGCAAAGTAAATAAGCACGGGCATAATCATACCGCCGATAGCCCCGACAATGGGCAGCAGCGCCTGACGGAACGACGATAGCTCGCCTACGAGAATCTCACGTTTGATTTCCAGACCGATAGTGAAGAAGAATACTGCCATGAGGGCATCGTTGATGAATCCGAGCAGATCCATCGGGTGTCCGGCGTGAGAGAAAAGGTTGAAATCGCCGAGCTGAAGACGCACCGGCTGTTTCCAAAAATCGAAATAAATACCATTTATCGCGGGAATATTAGCCACGACAAGGGCGAGCACCGTAGCAGCAATCAAAATATTGCCACCGGTAGCGTGACGGCGAAGAGTGGCACGGGCGGCATAAAAGATATTGGGAAAACCTGCACCGCCTTCGCCTGGTTTGAGATTTGTTGCCATATAGTTAATCGAGTTTGAGTACAGCGAGGAATGCTTTCTGCGGCACTTCTACCGAGCCGATCTGCTTCATGCGCTTCTTACCTTTTTTCTGCTTTTCAAGAAGTTTGCGTTTACGCGAGATGTCACCACCGTAACATTTGGCAGTCACATCCTTACGCACAGCCTTGATGGTTTCGCGAGCAATAATTTTGGCGCCGATAGCGGCCTGAATAGCGATGTCAAACTGCTGACGCGGAATCAACTCCTTGAGCTTTTCGCACATACGTCGGCCGAATGTGACGGCATTGTCGGCGTGGGTGAGCGTAGACAGTGCATCGACACTTTCGCCATTGAGCAGGATGTCGAGTTTCACAAGTTTGGATTCACGGAAGCCGTGGATATGATAGTCGAACGATGCGTAACCCTTTGATATACTTTTGAGTTTGTCGTAGAAGTCAATCACGATTTCGCCCAGAGGCATATCGAAAATCAGCTCCATACGATGACCGCCCGAGATGTATTCCTGCTTGACAAGCTCGCCACGTTTACCCAGACAGAGGGTCATAATCGAACCGATAAACTCCGGTGTGGTAATTACGCTGGCACGGATGTAGGGTTCCTCGATATGATCGATGAGGGTGAGGTCGGGCAGGCCGGAGGGGTTGTGTACCTCAGTTACATTGCCTTTTTTGTCATATACTTTATATGACACGTTGGGCACTGTGGTGATGACGTCCATATCAAACTCACGTCCGAGGCGTTCCTGAATAATCTCCATGTGGAGGAGGCCGAGGAACCCGCAACGGAAGCCGAAACCGAGTGCGGCCGATGATTCGGGCGAGAATGTGAGTGAGGCGTCGTTGAGCTGGAGTTTTTCGAGAGAGGCGCGAAGGTTTTCAAAATCCTCGGTTTCAATGGGATACACACCGGCAAACACCATAGGTTTCACCTCCTGGAAGCCCTTGATGGCCTCGGTGCAGGGGCGGTCGACATGGGTAATGGTATCACCGACCTTAACTTCGCGCGAATTTTTGATGCCCGAAATAATGTAACCTACATTTCCGGCAGAAAGCTCCTTGCGGGGGTCAAGATCAAGTTTGAGCACACCGATTTCATCTGCGTGATATTCCTTTCCGGTAGCTACAAATTTCACAAAATCACCGGTGTGAATGGTGCCGTTCTCAATCTTAAAATAAGCGATGATGCCGCGGAACGGATTGAACACAGAGTCGAAAATCAATGCCTGCAGCGGAGCATCGGGGTCGCCCTTGGGGGCAGGAATGCGGCGGATAATGGCTTCCAGGATTTCGGGCACACCCATACCGGTCTTGCCACTGGCGCGGATGATGTCGTCGTGATCGCAACCTAAAAACTCTACGATCTGGTCGGCGACTTCCTCGGGATTGGCCGAATCGAGGTCGCATTTATTAAGCACGGGTATAATCTCAAGATCGTTATCTATAGCCATGTATAGGTTAGAAATGGTCTGAGCCTGAATACCTTGCGTCGCATCAACAATAAGCAGAGCACCCTCGCAAGCTGCGATAGAACGAGACACCTCGTATGAGAAATCGACGTGTCCCGGGGTGTCGATAAGGTTAAGGGTATATTTCTCACCGTCAAGGGCGTAATCCATCTGAATGGCGTGGCTCTTGATGGTGATTCCTCGTTCGCGTTCGAGGTCCATATCATCGAGCACCTGCGCCTCCATGTCCTTTGCAGATATGGTGTTGGTATACTCCAGCAGGCGGTCGGCCAGAGTGGATTTACCATGGTCGATGTGAGCGATGATGCAGAAGTTACGTATATGTTTCATGTACCTAAATTCAAAATTCCGGCAGCTTAGACTGCTGCCGGAATGCAAAGTTAAGAATTTTTTTTGAAATCAGAAAATACGGCTACACAACCAGCTGTTTTACAACTATTTTAACGCGTAATCAACGTATGTAACCACTCGCACCACTTTGATAAACGGAGTGAACTGGTCGCGGTCTGAGATCGAGAACTGTCCCTGATTTGCGGTTATAATCTCGCCCACCTCGCTGCCGGAATCTTCGCCAAACTTACGGGCGGCCTCGCGCGCATTTGCCGTGGCTTCGGCGATCATCGACGGTTTGATTTCGTTAAGCTTTGTGTATTCGTATGTAATGGGGTATTGATAATTGGATGCAATTACGGCAATACCTTGTTTGAGCAGATCTGTCTGTCGGCGGATAAGCTCACGTATGAGTTTTACATTATCAGATTTCACCACAATTACGTTGGTGAGCGAATAACGCTCTGTAACGCGCTCGGGGTTGTAAGCATCTGCTTTTCTATCTGACACGGCCGGCGAATTTACGGTAATATCGTCGGCACTTACACCATTGGAGGTGAGATAGTCGAGGATGGCTTGATTTGTGGTGCGGGTGCGGTCGTAAAGGGCTACCAGATCGTTGCCGGCGTCATTGGTGACAATAGGCCATGTGACAGAATTCGCCTCGACTTCGCGTTCACACAATCCGCGGACACTGACCACGCGGGCACGGTTGGCAAACTTTGCTATACCGCTGCGCACAGTGAGTCCTAAGGCCAACAGGCCCACGGCTATGAGCAATGCCGGAATAATATAGTTTTTAGTCATAATCAGATGCGGTCAAGTACGGTTTCAATCAAGCTGCGTATGCCATCCTTGTAGTTGGGATTGGATACGTTAGTGAAACGGTTGGCGATAATCGAGCATACAGTCATACAACGGTGTCCCATCAAGCGGCCGAGTCCGGCCAGCGGAGCCGATTCCATTTCATAGTTGGTGACCTTGCGTCCCTGGTATTCAAACTGTTCAATCAGGCTATTGAGGTCGGGATTGGAAAGCGGCAAGCGCAATTCGCGGCCCTGCGGTCCATAGAAACCGACAGCCGAAATGGTATTGCCTCGCACCATATCATCGCGACCGATGCTCTCCACGAGTTCGGCATCCGCATCCACGATATATGGCTTTGCCCACAGGGGATTCCAATGAGTGAAATCGCAGAAAGCGCGTTCAAAATCAAGATCGGACACTTCGTTGCGTCCGGCATAATAATTGAGTACGCCGTCGAAACCAAGGCTTTTTTCGGCAATCACCGGGGTGCCGAGGGTGAGTTCAGGCTGTAGAGCGCCGCTGGTGCCTATGCGCACCATAGTGAGGACGCGTTTTTTATCGCGCACCTCGCGGGTCGCGAAATCAACATTGGCAAGGGCATCGAGTTCGTTTACCACGATGTCGATGTTATCTGGGCCTATGCCATGGCTCAGGCACATAATGGGCTTGCCACCGATGGTGCCGCCAATGGTATGAAACTCGCGGGACGACACCTCAAAATCCTGAGTATCAAAGAATCCGGCGACGAGATCCACACGACCGGGATCGCCTACCAGGATTATACGATCGGTGAGTTGGTCGGGGCGCAGATGCAGGTGGAAAACGGAGCCGTCGGGATTGATGATGAGTTCGGAGGGAGGTATGATTTTCTTGTCCATGGTTATTAGTTTTATGTCAGATATATAATTAAACAATGTGTATGGCCGAATGGTTTGTCACACCAGGAGCTTGAAACGTCCGCCGGGACGCGCTTCGAGCGCACCGGCCAGTTCGAGGCGCGTAATCATCGGAGCCAAAGCCGAATATGTGAGGTCGAAAACCCTCAGAATATGATCGGCGGTGTGTTCGGGATGCTTGCGCAGATGGTCAACGATTCGCTGCAATTCGGCCGGAAGAGCCAAAGGCTCCGGTTCGGGTTCGTTAAGCTGCAGGGTGGTCCAACCCATAATATCAGCCACGTCACGGCCATTGCGCACCATTTTTGCTTGTCCTGAGAAGATGAGTTCGTTGGTGCCGCGGGACGTTTCAGCCGTGACTTCGCCAGGCACAGCACACACCGTTCGGCCAAGCTTCCGGCAATGTGTAGCTGTTACCAACGCTCCACCGTGCGCCTTACTTTCCACTACTATAACTGTATCAGCTATCCCGGCAATCACGGCGTTACGTTCCAGAAAATTGCGGCGCTCGGCGTGAATTCCCGAGGTGTAGGCGGTGACAAGCGCCCCACCCTGGCGTATCATGCGAGCGGCGATGTCGCGATGCGCCGCGGGGTAAATAGTCTTCAATCCGTGCGCCACCACTCCTATCGTGGGTATACCGGCAGCCAGGGCTGCTTTATGGGCCTCAACGTCGATTCCGTATGCCAGTCCGCTCACTATCACTACGTCATCGAGCGCGGACACCAATTCCTCAACGATGCGCGCCGTCACACGATTTCCGTAAGCTGTGGAATTGCGAGTGCCCACCAGCGCCACAGTATGCCGTGCGTTAAGGTCGCAGGTTCCCAACGCAAAAAGAGGATCAGGCGCACCGGCCATCTGCCCGAGCCGACGCGGATACGCGCTTTGACCGGGCGTGAGGATGGCGATACCGTTGTCCTCACAGAATTGGAGTTCGCTTTCCGGTAATGAGGTCATCAAAGGAAACGTTTGAATGGTTCGGCCAATTCGTCGCCGCGAGTCAATCGGCCGTCGACGAGCGTGGCTACGCTTATTTTAGCTTTGACCACCACTTGCCCGTCGGGTGTAAAAATATCCTGAACGAACACAAACAGCGGGCCGCGCCGTGCGATATTCAGCTTGCTCACCATCCGTTCACCCAGACGCAAGGGGCGACGATAATCTATTTCAGCACGGCTGAGCACGGGAACTATACCGCGACTGCTCATCTCGCGAAAACTCATACCGGCCCATTCGCAAAATTCATGGCGGGTGTGTTCAAGATAATGAAGGTAAACGGCATTGTTCACGATGCCTTCAGAATCTACCTCGTAATCGCGCACCTTCATGGGCAGTTCAAAGATGTATTCTTTTTTCTCCATACGGCAAAGTTAATACATTCCACAAAAATACACAATTATCCCTGGTGTTATTTCCGAGTATCAATCTGCAAAAATTATCAGAACCGTATTTCAATATTATCTGATTTCATCTATCACGATTATCTGATTTCATCTATCTCGAAAATTTATGCGCTTTCCAATTTTTTTCGTATATTTGCACTATGAGACAGCTATTCATTTCTTTATTCATATTTTGCGGGATTGCAGCATGGGCTTGCACTGCCGCTATTGTTCCGGCCGAGTGTTCGGAATCGGGACGACCGATGCTATGGAAACATCGCGATACCGGTGCCGACAATAATTTTATAACTACCATCCCGGCACGAGACGGGCGGCACGGATATACAGCCCTGTTCAACGCTTCCGATTCCCTTATGCAGGAGGCGTGGATGGGATTTAACGATGCGGGCTTTGCCATAATAAATACCGCATCTTATAATCTGCTCCCCGATAGTATTACCCCCGGCGACCGTGAGGGTTTCGTGATGTCGCAGGCTTTGAGCCAATGTACAACGGTTGATGATTTTGAAAAACTAATGGACGATGATGCCGTGCGTCGCGGTATTGAAGCCAACTTCGGCGTGATTGATGCCAACGGAGGCGCCGCGTGGTTTGAAGCGTCGGATTTAGGCTTCGTGCGGTTTGACGTGCGCGATTCGGTAGTGGTGCGCACAAACTTTTCTTATTCCGGCGCTAAAGACGGCCGACTCGCCGGCTTGGTGCGATATAACACTGCGCGACACCTGCTCGGGCAGCACGAGGGAAAGTTGCGCCCCGTTGACTTCACCGAAATCCTGTCGCGCTCATTTTATCATTCAGCATTAGGGCGCGACTGCATTGGTGAAGACGTGGTGGCAAACCGCGATTTTATCCCCCGAGATATTTCAACATCATCGCTTGTAATCGAGGGGGTATCCCCGATAAGCAAGCAGGGCGAGCCACGTATGTGGGGCTGCACCGGGTATCCCGCTCTGAGCGTGGGCCAATGGATTACAGCCGATAACATTCCTGCCGGTATGGGACGCGGAACCGACGGGCGCAGCAGCGATTGCGACAAATCTTTCAATGAAATGCGCACGGCTCTGTTGCCTCATTGCGGAGCTGACTACCTGAATATGCGCATCTTACGCCCCCTGATGGAGCGGGCGGCCAGGGAAAGCGTGATAAATTTTCGACGCGGATTGTAATTTTTCGGGGTGTGCTGCGTCTAACGGGTATGAACCAAAACAAACAGCAGCGCTTTCAGCAATTAGCCGACGATTATAAGGTGGTGATAGCCAAGGTGTGCTCGGTGTATTCATCGCCGTCCGCTCCTTTTGCCGACCTATACCAGGAGGTGATGCTGAACCTCTGGGTAGGTCTTGATTCCTTTCGTGGAGAATCAAAGGTAAGCACCTGGATCTACCGTCTGGCTCTGAATACCTGCATCAACTGGCACCGTCGTAATCGCCGCCACAGCGGGATGGCTTCACTTGAAACGAGTGCTGAAATCCCTGCTCCGGCCGACGATATTACCGAAGGTGTTCAGATGCTCTACCGCCTGATTGAACACCTTGACCCAATGGAAAAGGCTCTTATCACCCTGTGGCTGGATGAAAAGCCATACGATGAGATTGCCGCCATCCTTGGTATTTCCAAAGCCAATGTCGCCACGCGGCTGCACCGTGTACGCGCTCACCTGAGCCAACTGGCTGAAAAATCCTAACACACACGCTATGCCTGATACACTTGACCAACTAAAACAACAATGGCAGGAATTGAACCTGCGCACCACCCGCCTCGAAGAAGCCAACCGGGAATTATCCGAACGGCTCGCTAAGGGTCGCACCACCACTGTGCAACAAACCCTGGAACGCGAGACACGTCGTTGGGGCATTTCCGGATTCGCCCTGATTCTGTTGGCCTTTCCCATCTGGCACACCCTGCAAATGCCGTGGTGGATGGCTGTGATATATGCTGCCTTTGGTGCTCTGATGGGTATCCTTACCATAAGCCTGAGCAATTTTATAGGCAGGGAGCGCCTTGTTGATATGCCCGTGACACAGGCTTACGAGCGCGCCTGCCGCATTCATCGGTACCAGTGGTATTGCCGCGGTGTCGGGATTGTGTGCGGAGTAATGGTGTTGGGTTGCCTATTTTATTATATGTGGCAGGAGGATAATATGTATATGTTTGCGGGTGCGTTGCTGGGTGTAATCGTGGGGCTGACTGTTGGTCTGATCAAGGCCCGACGGCAAAATCGAATGTCGCGGCAGATCATCAAAGATTTTACGGAAGTAAACCATTAGCCATTTGAGTTGTCTTATTTATAAAGGACACTTAAAAATGAAAGCCGTATGAATCGAATACTCACATCTGTAGCTGCTATCCTGCTTTGCGGAATGCTCACATTCGCATCTGCAGACCGTGGACGTAATACCCATGTGCCCAAGCAGCCCAACCGCACCGAACAGTCGAACAAACACCAGAGTAATCGTCCCGGCCAGGCTGCCCGTCCCGGCAATCACACAAAGCCCGGCAACAACAATAACCAAGGTGCCACCAAACCCGGCAACAATCGTCCCGGCAACGGAAATAACGGAAATCACAAGCCCGGCAACAACAATAACAATCATAAACCCGGCAACACCCACACCCAACCCGGACAGCGCCCGGGCCATAACGCCTCTCAGGGAAATAATTACCGCCCAGGGAATAATTGGAATCATAATACCGGGCCCGGCGGCAATAATCACGGTAATCACCAGCCTGCTCCGCCCCCATCGCACGGACATGGGCATGGACCGATTCGCCCGCACATGCCGCATCATTACGGCTGGTATCGTCCGGCTCCCCCGCCCAGCTGGCACGCTCCGTCCCACTGGCGTCCGTTCCAATCTGTATTGGGCGTTCTGTTTGGCACCACAGTGAATCTCACTGTAAATGCCCTGCTTAACAGTGGATATTCCGTGACATCATACGGTAATAATAATGTATATGTATCCAATGTACCTATGCTGAATATGGTATGGCCGGATGCAGTGCTATTCTATAACAATGCCGGCGGCCTTTGCGGATCGCGCTTTGTCTACTCCACCTCCTATTATGATCAGGGACGTTACAATGCGGCATACGCATCGCTCGTAAATGGCTATGGCGCACCGATGAGCCTGCAAAACACAGCCAACGGCGGTTTTGAAGCCACCTGGTGGGGCACAGGCAATCAATTTATCCGCCTGGCTTACGATGCCGGTTACGCTCAGGACGGCAGCCTGCGATACTTCACGACGTTAAGCTTCGGCGATTAACCCCGATAAAAAATGTTCCCGATAATCTTGATGATCATCGGGAACATTTTTTATTTGTGCTATGATGCTCAGCGGAGGCGATTGAGGCTTGAGAGCAGACGGCGGTCGTTGCGCATACCGCGATAAGCGAGAAGCGCGAATACCAGAGAGATAATCAGCAGTGTAACTCCACCAAGCAGCACGGGTGTGGCGTTGGGCAGCTTACCGAAGATGATAAATCCGGTAGTGACCATTGATACACAGATAAGCACGATTGAAACCACGGTCATACGCATCTGCTGTTTCAGATTCTTATACATGAATATTGAGAAGAACAGGAGTGCCACAAGCACGAGGTTGAGCACCATGAGCGCAGGGGTATCCTTTACCATAGCAGCGGTCATTGACTCGGCCGTCATGGTCTCAGGGGTATAAAGCGCGTATGGCACAAAGCAGAATATCGCGGTGATTATAGCTGCAATGAGCAGAAAGAGGGTCTGAATACGTTGTATTTGCATTATGTTTTCTTTTATGGGTTAGTTATCATTTTGACAGATTGAGCTTTACAGCTTCGAGAATCAGCATGTCGTCGGCAATGTCGACACCTGCGGCCATCAGATGAGCACGGTCGGCTTCAAGAGCGGTTCGCAGAGCTTCCTGCGGAGCATCATGGTCGGTGAGCCGGGCGTAGCTGGTGTAAAGCGAAATAGCATCGGCCATCTTTAAGCGGGCACGTTCGGTATGTGCGGCGTTGAGAATATCACCGGGTGTGGAGTCGCGCGATATGATTTTTGCATAATTAGCAGCGGCAGCATCGGGTTTACCATTCATAAACTGGCACCATGCAAGGGCTCGTAACACCTTTAGATTGTCGGGATCAAGATACTCCGCTTTATGAAACTGCTGCTCGGCAGCCACAAAATTGCCCTCGGAGGCCAAGGTGGTGCCGTAGGCATAGGCCACGCGGGCATCGTCGGGAAGAGCCTCGGCCAAGCGTCCATAATAACTTACAGCCGATTTTGTTCGACCGGTTCGCCGTAGCACTGATGCGAGGTGGCGCAGGGTCCAAAGCGATCCCCCGTCGAGCATCTCGGCAGTGGAATATGAATCAATGGCAGCGGCAAGATCGCCTGAGAGTTCGAGCGCATATCCGAGTTTTTGCGAGCGGGTGGCATCGGGGCCGTCCACAGCATCCAGTCGGGCGAGCACATCGGCAGCCTGAGACCAGAATTTATGCGACAGGAAGAACTCAGCCATAGCTTTCAGAGCATCGACATCGTTGAAATCCGCACCCAGTGAGGCCACCTGCATAAGGAACGGATTTTTTGCAAATGGATCAAAGAATTCGTTCTTTCGACGGTAAAGCTTATAGAAACGATACACATCGGCCACATACTTATTAATAATGGCGTGCCGCGCCGTGCGCGGTGAAGCTTTTTCGAGTTCGGACAGTTGCTGGCGCTGCTGCTCCATCTGCATATTCATGGCCGATATCATTGCCTCCACCTGATCGCGGGGAATGACACCGGTAGCCAGCATCACCGAGAATTTATCAGAGTCGCACAGCAGTCCGAGCTGGCCTACCATATCGGCCAGTCGTCCGCCGGCGGGATCGTTGCGTGCCACATCGGAATATGTGTCGTGATAAGGCATAAACCAACCGGAAATATGGTTGAACAGATTAAAACCCTTGAGTTGGCTGAACGACGCCATAAACACATCGCCCCCATCGGCCTGCAGCTCCATAAGGCTCCGCAAACCGTCGGCAGCCTGCGATTCCCCGATCATACGCTCCCATTCGGGATTACCCTCCTCGGCAAGCGACTCGGGCGTAATCTCACCTGAAGCGAGCTTTTGCTGCAGCTCGGGATCGATCTTCATAAGCTGCGGGAAAATCTCGTTTTGCAATTTTGCCGTCACACGCACGGTATCGGCTGCGCGTATCAGTTCAATAGCTACTGCCGCAAAATCGGAAGCCCAGGTTTCCGCTTCCTTAGCGGCAGCGAGAGCGTCCAGCTCCCTTTTGCCCAACGGCCGCGAACGATAGCGGAATAAAGCGAGCGTAGCACCCACAAGTGCACGCAAAGCTACCCGGGGCCTATCATCCACCAGATAGCGCGAAAGCAGCCACACCAGGCGCGACGGGTCATAATATTCCATCAATCCCAGCCACACGGCACCTGCGATCATTCCTCCCAAATATTCACCCACTGCCGGAGCTGCAATAAGGTCATCTATGGCCTGAATATCGGCTGAGGTGAGGGGATAAGCCGTCCAGACGCGTTCAAACAGGTCACGTTCGAGCTGTTCGAGCGCACGTGTGCGGTCGGGATTATCGATGCTTTCAAAATCACCGTTGAGCCGCAATGCTTCCGCTTTGATTCGCGCGGCAATCGAAGGAATGTCCTGCGGGGCATTCATCGCATGTATGCGCAGGGTGCTGAAATACTGCGACGGATTTTCGGGACGGAACTCGGCCCGTGTCAGGGCATCATTGATCGAAAGAGCCTCGCTCACCAGATCGTCATACACCTTCCTGCGGTCGGGATCCACCATTCCCTGAGCCATGAACCCGAGCATGGCGCGGTAACTTGAATCAAGGGTATCAAGGCGCTGACGCAGCTCCCAGGGGGTATTTGCACCGGCAAAAGCACGCAGGTCAGCAATTGCTTCCAGCAACTGGCCTGTGCGTATCTTACGAGCCGTGGACGATTTGAATTTTGTTATATCTGAGAGTTTCATATATACACATTAATATATTAGGAGCATTACAAAAACTATGCCAATCAGCGCGAGATGTCGGTGAGAATAAATTCTATGAACTGAGAAATAGCTTTTGCACGTTCCTCGGGGGTAGAGCCTGAAAACGCCTGAGAATCAATTACTGTGAGGGTGAGCGGAAAGAATCCGTTGAACAGCTGACAGCGGTCGGCCGAAAATACGCCCTGTTCGCAACCTTCTGCCAAAAGCTGTGACATCATGGCAGACTCCTTTTGTCGCACACGCTCGTTGATACGCTCCACCTTACGCGTTTCGATCTTGAAACGCTCCAAAAGCCTTGACGATGCTGAGGGTGCCACGAAGCGTTCCAGACGCAAACGCAGGAATGCACGCAAGCGCTCCTGCACCGATCCGTCGCCCTGAGCCACGGCCCTGAGCCCCTCGACAAGACGTTCGCTTTCGTCGTCGAGCACGGCGTTGAATATCTCTTTCTTATTTTTGAAATAGGTGTATATAGTGCGTCGGCCTTTTGCCGAGGCCGATGCGATATCGTTCATCGTGGTGTGGGCAACGCCTTTGTTGACGAATAGTTGCCGTGCCACTTCTATAAGTTTCTGACGCGTATTTACAGGCATACGGGCTATAGTGAACAGAGTTTATGTGACAAAGGTAATTATTTTTTTGCCAATAATAGGCGTTTTCCCCTGCAAAATTGTTAAATTTGCAGTATAATAATCCACCGGCAGGCTCGGAGTCTGCCGTCAGCCCCTGACAATATGCGTTTTAAATACTTTTCAATAGCCCTATTAGCAGTATGCGCCATACTACCTGCCCGTGCCGATAACCCCCTGAACATCGAAGGCGGCGATGCCACCGAGGTAGGCATCCTCATCACCGAGATAGAAACGGGAAAAGTGATTGCCGACATTAACTCGCAGGTAGCCCTGACGCCGGCGAGCGTGATGAAAACCGTCACCACTGCCAGTGCGCTCAGTATGCTTGGCACTGATTATACGTTCAAGACCCGTGTGAGTCTGGAAGGCAACCGCTCGTCGGCCAAGCGCGACCGATGGGAGGGTAATCTGATCATCGATGCTTCGGGCGACCCCACGCTGGGCAGCAATGAGTTTAAACAATACCTCGGATTCTCAGATTCGATTATCGCACATGTGCGCAAACTCGGTATTTCGGAAATCAGCGGTACGGTAGTGATCCGCGAGGATATGCCCGGTGCCGGAGCCATCCCGCAATGGGAATGCGAAGACATAGCCTGGCCATACGGTGCCGGTATATATGACTTCAACTGGGCCGGCAACTATGTGCGCGTATATCCTGCCACGGGTAAAACGATCCCTGCATCAGATCTCAAAGTAACTGTAAAAACATCATCTGACGGCTCTACCGACCTGCAGCGCGGTATCAATTCAGAGAATCTGACCGTTTGGGCATCGAAGAAAAAAGCTTCAAACCAGAAGTGGAACGTAAATGCATCAGTGCCTAATCCGGCAGAAATTTATGCGTCGATGCTCAAAAGCCGCTTGAATTCATCGGGTATAAAAGTAGGTTCGCGCAAGGCTGCCACAGCACCCAAAGCAGAACAAACTGCCGTGTACACGCATCGGTCGCCGTCGTTAGCCGCTATATGCCGCACCTTGATGAAAAAGTCAGACAATCTGTTTGCCGAAGGTGTACTGCGCGCTATACGTCCCGGTGAGAGCCGTTCAAAATGTGTAAAAGCTGAAAAAGAATACTGGACCGATAAAGGGGTTCAAGCAAAATATACTATAATAAACGACGGCAGCGGACTCACACGCGCCAACCGCTTCTCGCCCCGATTCATCACAGATATATTACTGTTGATGGATCAAAGCGATGTGCGCAAATCTTTTGTGGAATGTTTCCCGATCGCGGGTGTCGACGGCACTCTCAAATCCTTCCTGAAAGACACCCCGCTGCAAGGACGCCTGGTTATGAAAACCGGCTCGGTAAGCTCAGTGCAGGCCTACGCCGGTTATCTGCTTGACGCTAAAGGAAATCCTACTCACACCGTCGTGGTGATGGTCAACGGATTTTTCTGTCCGCGTCGTGATCTTCGCTCTAAAATTGAAGATTTTCTATTGGAAAAGTTAAACTAACCCGCGCCATACGCAAGTAACCCCCAAAAACACATTACAATGGAAACTACCCTGAACCGCCTCATATCAATGAACATCGAGCTTGAAGGACTGCTTCGTGTGGCCGCAAACCGCCAGTCGCAGCAGGCGCTTGAAGCTGCAAAGGAAAAGTTTGAATCTATGTACACCCTTTTCCGCGAATTGACACCTCAACCTACCGCTGCACCTGACGAACTCACACAGGTAAAATACGATGAGGCAGAGAATGGCGAACTCGCGCCCAATCCCGAACCTACTGAAACCGAGATTCCGGCCGGCGGGGAAATAATAGAATCAGATTCCGATGCTGTGGCTGATGCCGCGCAACTCAAAGCTGACGAAATACCCGCGCCCCGCAAGAATCGCGGCGACCTGCGCTCAATGCTCACGCTGAACGATAAATTCCTGTTCAAACGCGAATTGTTCAACGGATCGGATGCCGAAATGTCTGATACGTTCGAGCTTATCAGTTCTATGGATTCAGCTGCCGAGGCTCGCGAATATCTGTTGCACGACCTGCAATGGAACGATGCCGATGCTGCTGTAGCCGATTTTCTGAACATCGTAGACTCATACTTCAAATCATGAGCGGACGGCTGTACATAGTGCCTACTCCGGTGGGAAATATGAACGATATGCCCCCGCGGGCTATCGAGACCCTGCGCGAGGCTTCGCTGGTGCTTGCCGAAGACACACGCACATCCAAGGTGCTGATGCAGCACTTCGGTATCTCAACCCCCATGGCAAGCCATCACAAATTCAACGAACACGACACATCGGCCGATATTGTGCGACGCATCGAGGGCGGCGAAACCGTGGCTCTGATATCCGATGCCGGCACTCCCGGTATATCAGACCCCGGATTCCTTCTGGCCCGTGAGTGTCGCAAAGCCGGGATTGAGGTGGTCACCCTACCAGGCGCCACGGCCTTTGTGCCGGCTCTGGTAAGTTCCGGCCTGCCGTGCGATCGTTTTGTATTTGAGGGCTTCCTGCCACAAAAGAAGGGACGCGCGTCGCGGTTAGCGGCTCTGGCGGCCGACACCCGCACATTTGTGCTCTACGAATCCCCCCTGCGCCTGGTCAAGACACTGGAACAACTGTCCGAGGCTTGCGGAGCCGACCGCCCCGCATCTGTGAGCCGCGAAATATCTAAGGTGCACGAAACCACCGTAAGAGGAACGCTGTCAGAACTTTTAACATTTTTTAAAGAGAACAATCCTCGCGGAGAGATTGTTATAGTGGTAGCAGGCTTGGACGACTCCGCGCCTAAAGTGCATACTAACAAATATAAAAACTCTAACAACTGATCTGATTATGAAAAAGACTTTCTTCGGCGCACTCGCTTCCGTGCTTTTGCTCACAGCCTGTGACTCATCAAGCAAAACCCCGACTCAAGATACCACTCTTGAAAGTGCTACCCAGCAAGAGCTTCAGGCCGCCGTAGCCGACCGCGACTCATTACTAAGCCTGGTGAACGGCATCTCGGAATGTATGGATATCATCAAGCAGAAAGAGAATATCCTGAATAGCAGTGCCAACGGCGAAACACGCGTTGACCGTGCTCAGATTCAAGCCGACATCGCCTCGATCCAGCAGGTTCTGGAACAGCGCCGCCAACAGCTTGAAGACCTCGAAGCCAAGCTCAAAAAATCAAATCTCAATAACTCTCAGCTCCAGAAGACAATCGAGACATTGCGCGCACAGATTGATTCACAGAACGCTGAAATCGAGAATCTGCGCAAATCACTTGACACTGCCAACGCTACCATCGGTGATCTGAACACCACTGTAGCATCACTCAATACCACTGTCGACTCTGTAACCGTTGAGCGCAACGAAGCCCGCACTCAGGCTACCGAAGCTGAAAATCAGCTAAACACCTGCTTCTATGTAGCCGCTTCAAGCAAGGAACTCAAGGAGCACGACATCCTCAAGACCGGATTCCTCCGCAAGAAAAAGATTCTTGAAGGTGATTTCGACAAATCCTTCTTTACAAAAGCAGACAAACGCACACTGGCATATATCAACCTGCACAGCAAGAAGGCCAAAGTGCTCAGCAATCAGCCCATCGGTTCCTACGAAATTGTAGACCAGAACGGTCAGAAAGTGCTCCGCATCCTGGATGCCGGACAATTCTGGAGCCTGAGCAACTTCCTGGTGGTTCAGATTGACTAATAACCTGATACTTAAAAAGAATCCATCCTCGCCCCTGAAAAAGGCGAGGGTGGATTCTTTTTAATCTTATATGCACCTGAAAAAGTGATAAATATGGCCGAAGGATTCAAAAAATTTGCATACCTCAAAAAAAATCACTAACTTTGCCACCCGAATTGTGGAATAAAAAATAAACAAACAAATATAAGGCAATGAAACGTACCTTCCAACCCTCAAACCGCAAGCGTGTTAACAAACACGGCTTCCGTGAACGCATGTCTACTCCCGATGGCCGCAAAGTACTGGCTCGTCGTCGCGCCAAAGGCCGCGCTCGCCTCACTGTCAGCGACTCTATCGCTTCCAAATAAGGAATCGGCATGATGCAACGCCGTCCGGATAATATTTCCGGGCGGCGTTGCTCGTTTTCTACCCGATGCAAGATTTCCGCGGCCATTCTGCATTTTTTTCGCAAAAAGGTTGTGTTATATGCTCTGTATGCCACAGAAAATTCGTATCTTTGCACACCAATAGTATACTTTCAGGCTAAAACGACTATTTTCGGTTTGCCAATCAGAAAACTCTTTAAAAGTTATGTCTCAGACAAAAGCGATCAAAACAGCGCTGATCTCAGTATTTCATAAAGATGGCCTTGCAGAAATCATCAATCTGCTTGCCAAAGACGGTGTTAAATTCCTTTCAACCGGCGGCACCCGTTCGTTCATCGAATCGTTGGGCTACGAATGTGAGGCCGTGGAAGACCTCACCGGCTATCCCTCGATTCTGGGCGGTCGTGTCAAGACCCTCCATCCCAAGGTGTTCGGCGGCATCCTCGGCCGTCGCGACAATGAGTCTGACACCACCACAATGGCCGAACTCGCCATTCCCGAAATCGACCTGGTGATCGTGGATCTCTATCCTTTTGAAGCTACCGTGGCTTCAGGCGCATCGCACGAAGACATCATCGAAAAGATTGACATAGGCGGCATCTCTCTGATCCGCGCTGCCGCCAAAAATTATCAGGATGTGGCAATCGTGGCTTCCAAAGGCCAGTACGACATGCTGCGTGGATTCCTGGAACAGCACGGCGCAGCCACCACCCTGGCCGAACGCGCCCTGCTCGCCGCCGAAGCTTTCGGGGTTTCGTCCGGCTATGACTCGCACATCTTCGATTACATGAACAAATTTGCCGCCGGGGCAGTAAAAGCCTTCCGTATGGCTGTCAACGGCGACACGTCGCTCCGCTACGGCGAAAATCCTCACCAGGAAGCTAAATTCTACGGACACCTTGACCAGATGTTCTCACAGCTTCACGGCAAGGAAATTTCATACAACAACCTGCTCGATATCGATGCAGCTGTAAACCTCATCAACGATTTTGGCACAGAACCCACTGTAGCTATCCTCAAGCACAACAACGCTTGCGGTCTGGCAACCCGTCACACCGTGGCTCAGGCATGGGCCGACGCTCTGGCCGGCGACCCCGTATCGGCCTTCGGCGGCGTGATCATCACCAATGCCAAGGTGGACGCAATCGTGGCCGAGGAAATCAATAAGATTTTCTTTGAGGTAATCATCGCTCCCGATTATGCCGATGATGCCCTCACCATTCTGATGCAGAAGAAGAATCGCATTATCCTGCGCCGCAAGCCCTGCGACGTAGCACCCTTCACGGTGCGCACCGCCCTCAACGGCATTCTGGTGCAGCAGCGCGACACCAAGCAGGAAACAGCCGAAGACCTCAAAGTGGTGTCGGGCGAACTCACCGATGCAATGGCTCGCGACCTGCTTTTCGCAAACAAAATCGTGAAACATTCAAAGAGCAACGCCATCGTCCTTGCCCGCGACGGTCAGCTGCTGGCATCGGGCGTAGGCCAGACCTCGCGCGTTGATGCCCTCAAACAAGCAATAGACAAAGCCCGTCATTTCGGCTTCGACCTCAATGGCGCGGCTATGGCATCGGATGCATTCTTCCCCTTTGCCGACTGTGTCGAAATAGCACACGAAGCCGGTATCACATCTGTAATCCAGCCCGGTGGATCGATCCGCGACACCGACTCGGTGGAATATTGCCGCAACAACGGTATGACTATGGTGATGACCGGTTTCCGCCACTTCCGCCACTAATATCGCTATACATAACTCTCCTCGTTAACCTAATAAAGACTATCAGAAATAATGGGACTGTTCTCGCTTACAAAGGAAATAGCCATTGATCTTGGCACAGCCAATACCATTATAATACATAACGACAAAATCGTTATCAACGAACCCTCGATCGTAGCCCTCGACAATCGCACCGATAAGCTCATCGCCGTAGGTACCGAGGCTCACCTGATGGAGGGTAAGAACCCGCAGGGAATACGCACCGTACGCCCCCTGCGCAAAGGTGTGATCGCCGACTTCAATGCCGCCGAACTCATGATTCGCGGTCTGGTGAAAAAGGCATCCAGCAAAAGCAACTGGTTCTCGCCGTCGCTCCGCATGGTGGTAGGCATCCCCTCGGGATCTACCGAAGTGGAAATCCGCGCCGTGCGCGACTCATCGGAGCACGCCGGCGGCCGCGACTCATATATGATATATGAGCCTATGGCCGCTGCGCTGGGTATCGGTCTGGACGTGGAAGCCCCCGAAGGCAATATGATTGTGGATATAGGCGGTGGCACCACCGAAATCGCTGTGATCTCGCTGGGCGGCATTGTGTCCAACAAGAGCATTCAGGTGGCCGGCGACGACCTCACCGAGGATATTCAGAGCCACATGCGTCGCGCCCACAACGTGAAGGTAGGTGTGCGCACTGCCGAACAAATCAAGATTCACGTGGGTTCGGCTCTCACCGAGCTCGAAAATCCGCCGGAAGACTACATTGTGCACGGCCCCAATATGATGACCGCCCTGCCCATGGAGGTGCCCGTGAGCTATCAGGAGATCAGTCACTGCATCGAAAAGACAATCTCGAAAATCGAGGCTGCCGTGCTCAGCGCGCTCGAACAGACCCCTCCCGAGCTTTATGCCGACCTGGTGCGCAACGGTATCTATCTGGCCGGTGGCGGTGCGCTGCTCCGCGGCCTTGACAAGCGCTTCACCGACAAGATCGGAATCCAGTTCCATATCGCCGAGGATCCGCTGCTGTCCGTTGCCCGCGGCACCGGCGTGGCATTGAAGAACATCGGCAAGTTCTCGTTCCTCATCAAGTAATCACCCCATATCCGCGGGGCAGATGAAAGAACTGATAGCCTTTATTAGCAGATACAGCAAATGGCTGGTGTTACTGTTCTATACAGTCATCAGCCTTATGCTGTTATTTCGGAGCGACCCATTCCGACATCACCTGTGGCTCACATCGGCCAATACGGTAAGCGGTGCTTTTTACAAAGTGGGGCATAACATCACCACATTCTTCTCGCTGAAGCAAGTGAACGAGGACCTCAACGCCCGCAACGCCGTGCTCGAGGCCGAAGTGGTGAATCTGCGCGACCAGATCAACACGATGCGTCTGGCCGGATTTACCGACACGATGCCCACACCCGATAGCGTGAGCCATTTTAACTTCATCGTGGCCAACGTGATCAATAATTCCATCCATCATCCCTACAACTATATCACCATTGACCGTGGCTCGCTCGATGGTGTGAAACCGGAAATGGGTGTGATTGACCATTCCGGCGTAGTGGGCACAATAAGCGCTGTGGGTCCGCATTTCTCGCGTGTGATTTCGTTGCTGAATCCCAACTTCCGCCTGTCATGCAAAATCAAAGGCAGCGAAAACTTCGGCTCACTGGTGTGGGACGGCATCGCGCCCGACGAGGCCCTGCTTGAGGAGCTGCCCCGACACACCGTATATGCCACCGGCGACACCATTATCACGTCGGGATATTCTGCCGTGTTCCCCGCCGGGCTCCCAGTGGGCACTATTATTGACGACGGTGTGAATCATAATCAGAACTTCTTCACCCTGCGTATCAAACTCTTTGCCGACTTTGCCCGTCTGAGCAATGTGCAGGTGGTGGTGGATAATTACCGCGACGAGCTGCTGGAGGTGGAAGCTAATACAATCGTTAACTCTGATCCCACAAAAAAATGAACAAGACAACACTCGGTCTGCTGCTGCAATGCGTCATTCTTGTGCCTCTCCAGGCTGTGTTTTTCAACAATCTGGTGTTGTTCAATGTGGCTATGCCCATTGTGTTCATATACGTGATAATATCGCTGCCTATCACCATGGGGCCAAACAAAGCCATGACCTTCGGTTTCCTGACCGGACTGGCCGTGGATATTATGTCAGACACACCGGGGCTAAACGCGCTGTGCTGCACATTGCTTGCGTTCCTGCGCACCTTCGTGTTCTATCTGTACATGCCCACCGACGCCGACCTTGCCGAGCAATCGCCGTCTTTACGCAATATGGGCGTGGCCGCATATCTGAAATATGCAGGTACGCTGGTGCTCGCCTATTGTTTTATGGTGTTTGCCATCGAAGCCATCCAAAGTATGAATATATGGCTTTATCTGGCCCGCATAGTGGCAAGCGCAGTATTCTCTCTCCTAATCATTTATGCCATAGCCTCATGGGCTAAAAACAAGAATGAGAAAAGATTACAATCTTGAAAAACGCAAATATGTAATTGGCGGATTTCTTGTTCTCATTGCAATCATATATGCCGTAAGGCTGTTCGACCTCCAGCTCAATGACGAACGCTATAAGAAATCGGCCGATTCCAACGCATTCCTTAAAAAGACCGTTTATCCATCGCGTGGCCTGATGTACGACCGCAACGGCGAGCTGGTGGTGTATAACCAGCCGGCCTACGATGTGATGCTCATACCCCGCGATGTGCAGCCGTTTGACACCCTGGACTTCTGCGAGGCCATAAGCATCACTCCCGAACAACTGCGCAAGCGTTTCGCCGATATGAAGGATAAGAGACTGAATCCGGGGTATTCGTCGTATACGCCGCAGGTGCTGATCACACACCTGTCGTCGCAGGAATACGGTCGCCTTCAGGAAAAATTATACCGCTTCCCGGGGTTCTATATTCAGAAACGCATCCTCAGGCAATATAATTACGGCACCGGAGCCAATCTGCTTGGCAACCTGCGCGAAGTTTCGCAGGCCGACATCGAGCGTGATTCCTATTACTCGCCCGGCGACTACACCGGCGACCTTGGCATAGAGCGCTCCTACGAGCCATACCTGCGGGGCATCAAAGGCACAGAAATCCTGATACGCGACGCCCGAGGCCGCATCCAGGGACGTTACGAGGGGGGGGGCCACGATGTAGAACCGATTTCCGGACGCGACCTCACCCTGGGTCTTGATGTAAAGCTGCAACAATATGCCGAGAGTCTTATGGTGGGTAAACGCGGGGCCGTGGTGGCCATCGAACCCAAAACGGGCGAGATATTGTGTATGGTGTCATCGCCCGGCTACGATCCCCGCCTGCTCGTGGGGCGCCAGCGAGGTAAAAACTATATGATGCTGCAACAGGACGAATCGCTTCCGTTATTCGACCGCGCCCTGGGCGGCGCCTATCCTCCCGGCTCAACATTCAAACCCACACAGGGCCTGATACTGCTTCAGGAGGGCATTATCACTCCGCAGACCACTTACCCATGCTCCCACGGCTATATCAACGGCGGACTGCGCGTAGGGTGTCACGCCCACTATTCTCCCCTGCCCCTGCTGCCGGCGCTTCAGACCTCGTGCAACGCATATTTCTGCTGGGGCTTCAAAAATATGATCGACCGCCGCAGCAAATATGGCAATCCGGCCACAGCCTTCGAGGTATGGAAAAACCACCTGGTGAGCATGGGCTACGGCTATGCCCTGGGGGTTGACATTCCGCACGAAAGCCGCGGCTTCCTGCCCAATGCCAAGTTTTACAGCAAATTCTATGGCGAGGGACACTGGAGCGCAAATACGGTGATTTCAGTGGCCATCGGTCAGGGCGAAATCCTGGCCACACCGCTTCAGATTGCCAATCTGTCGGCTACAGTGGCCAATCGCGGGTGGTTCATAACGCCCCACGCCGTAAAAGCCATTGCCGACACGGTGATGCCCGATGGACTGCTGGATGTGCGCCGCCCCACAATCGACCCCAAATGGTATGACTACGTGGCCGAGGGCATGCGAATGGCCGTAACGGGCGGTACCTGCCGCCGCGCCGCCATTCCCGGCATTGACGTGGCCGGCAAAACCGGCACCGCTCAGAATCCTCACGGCAAGGACCACTCGGCCTTTATGGGTTTCGCACCTTACGACGACCCGAAAATAGCCGTGGCCGTATATGTGGAAAATGGTGGCTTCGGTGCCGTGTTCGGGGTGCCTATCGGATCGCTGGTTATGGAAAAATACCTCAATCGTGAGATCCACCCGTCACGCAAAGCTATGGAAGAACAAATGCTAAACACCTCTGTCTATTATGCTCCCAAAACAAAGCGACAATAATTCGCAATCCATCTTGCGCTCTGTCGACTGGACCACCGTGGTCATCTATCTGCTGATGGTGGCCGCGGGGGTAATAAGCATCTATGCTGCGAGTTACGATTTCGACGAGGCATCGCTATTCTCATTCGACGAATTTTCAGGCAAGCAGATACGCTGGATAGGTCTCGGGCTTGTGCTCGGGCTGTTTATCCTGCTTATCGATGTACACGTATTCGAGACATACGCCTATCCGATATATTTCGCTTTCCTTATAATACTCTTTATCACGCCATTCATAGCACCGGACATCAAGGGGTCGCACTCGTGGATCACCATAGGCCCGATGAGCCTGCAGCCGGCCGAATTTGCCAAATGCGCCACGGCTCTGGCCCTGGCCAAGCTTTTCGCCGGCTATAACTTCGCGCTCAACGCTCAGCCCATCAATTATGTCAAAGCTCTTGCAATCATATTTGTACCGGTGCTTCTAATCCTGTTGCAGAACGAAACCGGCTCGGCACTGGCATATATGGCATTATTTTTTGTGCTGTATCGCGAGGGGATGAGCGGCCTGATTCTATTTGCCGCCGGCCTGGCCGTGGTGGTTTTCGTAGTGGCGGTAAAGTACACAGAAACAATGATGTTCGGCATGCCTCAGGGCGAGTTCGCCATATTCACGATGGTAATGCTGATTATGACGGTGATGAGCGTTATATATGAACGCCGTGTTGATCTTATCCGCAACCTTGTGATATGGTTTGGCGGCACAATGAGCGTGCTGTGGCTTCTGGCTGGGCCTTGCGGCGTGACCATTCCCGGCCGACCGATCCTTATCGGCATCATTGTGGTGGCGTGCATATATCTGGCCCTTGAAGCCATACGCAGGCATGTGCTGCGGCTGCTTATACCGGTGGCCACCGCCGTGCTGTCGATCGGCTTCATGTTCTCTGTCAACTTCGCGTTTCAGAAACTTCAGCCACACCAACAGCTGCGCATACTTGTAGTGCTGGGTATTGAAGAAGACCTGCGCGGTGCCGGCTATAATGTGAATCAATCTAAAATAGCCATTGGCTCGGGCGGTCTGACCGGCAAAGGCTTCCTGAACGGCACCCAGACCAAACTTAAATACGTGCCCGAACAGCACACCGACTTTATATTCTGCACCATCGGCGAGGAAGAAGGCTTCATGGGATCATTGGCCGTAATAGCCCTTTACCTTGCGTTGGTATTAAAAATAATAGCCATAGCCGAACGCCAGCCGCGCACATTCGGCCGCATATATGCCTATTGCGTGGCGGCCTACTTTATCTTCCATTTCTGCATCAATATAGGCATGGTGATAGGGCTATGCCCGGTGATCGGTATTCCCCTACCCTTCTTCAGCTACGGTGGCTCATCGCTATGGGGATTCACCCTGTTGCTTTTCATCCTGCTACGCATCGATGCCGCCCGCAAAGCCTACCATTAACATCAGGCACGACAAAAAAAGCCCCACGCAACGGAAAGTTGCGCGAGGCCGGGATTGAGACTATGAAGATTTATCAGAGGTTAGCAATGTGACCAACAGCCAGAATTATGTTATGATTCACTTCACGAATTACGAAATAGAAGGGATATATGAGACCAAGATTAGTAAAGGGTTCTCCCGGATCCGTTGATCCATAACCTAATTCTATTGTACCTGCTGCGGCTTCGGCACCTGTTTCGGATACGCTCACAAACATTTTGTGAATAATCTGATTGATACTGCGCTCCTGATTTTCACCAAAACCTAACCGAGAAAAATAGTGTTCAGACTCGGGAACGCCCAGCTTGAACAGAACATCTGCGATATCACTGTAGCTTGGGGTGATCTCAAACTTAGGCATAACTATAAATACCGAATCGGGGGTAGTACTCAAATTATCGCAAAGTGAAACATAATCTTCAAACGCAAGATTTTCGCCATTTTTAGGCAGAATAAGATCCATCACAACTTTTTCGCCCTTGAAAGGCAGAGCCACCATCTTGAATGCTTCTGATTGGCAATATTTGACATCAAATTTGCCCTCCATATAATTGACTTCAGAACGTCCATTTGTGCCATAGAAAAGACCTGCGCGCGTCATTTTTTTATCAAAAGACGTTTCCCAGTCACCCTTAAGATAAAGAGCGTTTGCGATACAAAATTCAGGATCACTTGCAAAATGATCAACAATCGAGGGAATTCGGCCACGGGTATAGTCGTTGATCCATGCATTAATGAGCGATACTGTGCGCGGATCGTTGAAGTCAACTGATTGCACAGTTGCACCAAAGCGTTCGCCCACCGATTTCACAAGATCTGCAGCAGGAGTATATATATTGCTCACCCAAAGCGAGTTGGCAAGCGAGAGGTCAACACCGTTTGACTCTGACGGCAGGAAGCTGAGAAGCTGCTGATTAAAGTCGTCGAGGGCTTCAGCATCTTCAAAACCAAGGCATTTCAGAAGCTGGCGGCGGCCATTGCTGTCGTCTTCAATTGAGGCCGAAAGCGAGAGAGCCGAGTTGATACTTACGGGCGATATAGCATGGTTCATATCGGGATCTGCGTTCAGCAAAGATTCAAAAGTTTTCCAGCCGAGTTCGTTATATCCCGAGATTGCCGCGATCTGTTCAAGGGTGAGGTCAAGGTAGGAGACAGTAGCAACAGGTTGAGCAAACTCAACATCAATGATTTCTTCAACCTCTTCTCCTTCTGCGGGAGGGACATCGGTCTTCAGACCATCGTCGTCTGAAGAACAGCTCCACAGCAACCCGGTAGCTGCGAAAGCCAGGTAAATGAAATACTTTTTCATAGTGAATTAATTTATGGTGATCTTTTCGCAAAGTTAATCAACACGCAATACGAATTGCAAATTATTTAAGTTAATTAACATTACTTAAATTGATTTTTTTCAGACTATTTCTTGTACATTGAGTAATAGATGAACTCAACGTAGGGATCGCGAGATTTCTTTGGAGGCCATATTTCATATCGTTCACCATCAATATCAAAAATGCCATCAATAATGTAACCATTATAATCTCCGTGGTTACCCCAGTTGTGATGTACGTATTTTCCTGTTATCTCGCTCTTTGACCATTGGGCCACTTCCTTTTCATAATAGGTAATTGTACTTTCAAGAGCTAAGTAACCGTCAGCAACCCAGATATGATTTCCTGTATAATCAGCCGTGGTTGCCGAAACAAGAGCAATATTTGTCGTTTTATACAAATCATCAAACAAATACGAGTCATTAGGAATTTCACGTACATAATGGGATCTCATAAATTTTCGTGCCTGATCATGAAACTCATCTCTTGAAGTTTTGGTCTCTAAGGGGTTAGTTTTATAAGTGCAACTCATTCGATAGCCAATCTCACGAGCAATTAGACCATAATTTTGGTGTTCGTTAGATGATATACCGCAACTGTGACCCAGAATATGATCTGACTCTTTATGTGTAATTAGCATTTGCCAATCAGGTGTAACTGATGCTTGAGGTGCCTTCGGAAAAGTAAGGTCATAAGTAACATAGTCTTGAAAATAAGACATAGCGTGCATTACAGCTACGGCACCGCAACCGGCAAGTTTATTGGGGCAATATGTGCCAGCATATCCACCTTCACCGAAGGTTGCCGAAACATAGTATTTGCTATTTATTACGGTTATTGTATCGTAACGATAATACGGCATAAGTGGCAAACCCGGGCCCGGTTCGGGAGTTACGATAGCTGCTTGTGTTTCAACAAAGGCATTTGCGCATTTCAAAGCGAAATCAAAGTTTACGACTTTTGAGATTTCTGATGTTGAGTAGCTGCCGCTTTCAATGTAACCGATTATAGGAGTAACATTTTTGGGAGAAGAAACGAGAACGAAGCCGTCCTCTTCTTCAAATTCTACGGCATAAAGCATCGGTTCGGCAGAGTTGCGTGAAGCAAGATTCTTAACGGGTGTAACCTTTTTCACAGCACATTCCTCAGCACGGCTTTTGGTTTTGAAAGCAGCCCATGCTTTGGTTGCTTCATTTACGATTTCTTCATGTGAACGATAGTCGGAAGGCAGTGCAACCTCAGCGTTCTCCAGCAAGAAGTCTTCTTGCGAAGAGCAGCTCCACAGCATAAGCGGAAGCAGGAAGATGAAAATAAGTTTTTTCATTTCAATTGGTGTTTTAATCACCTGAGATGATTGGTTAATAATTGGATTTAGATTCAAGGTCTTTCAAAAAAGACAAACATTGACGTTGGTGAGTGAGATTACTAATTCTGATTCGTAGAAAATTTGGTTTTAAGGGTTTATATTATATGTTTGCATTATTCTCCGGGGATTAAACCGTAGTATTCGTTACCCCATTCGGTCGTTATACGAATTGAAGCTTCTTTGCATTTTCCGACGTACACGGCGCTGATTAGCTCCGATGAGTCAAAGTAATAGTCGAAAACGCCACCTTCCCAAGTTTCGATATAGATATAGCACTCCCCTTCGGGCACAGCAAATTCAATGATAAACAGACCATCGTCATTGAAGCAGGTGACAGACTGCAATTCGGGCGCTTCAGGTCTTCCTATTGGTTTTTTAATATGAGAACCACTTAATACTACAATCTTGTCACCATTAGTAGAAAACGTACTCATAATCTCCGCTTTCGTGGGTATGATCACAAAGCCGAGAAACATAAAAATGGCAAAGATTTTATTTTTCATATTTTTGTATTTTTTAGTATGATTTACGACAGCAAAGTTAGTGTCTAAATCATAAAAACACAAAAAAATGAACTTTTTAAAATGCTACAAGATGTGTCTTATCTCATTAAGTATCAACTAATTAAACACTCAATCAGAGTTCGTTTTGCTACAATTTATAATACTCTGATTCTCAACAACATACATTTATCAATCTGAGTTTCAACTATTTATTCAATTTTTCAATAAAATAATCGGTATGTGGAACACCGAATACTCTGATTTTATCTATCAGGCGCTTCTTTCTCTGATAGAAATTTTTATACTCTATGTTGGTAAAAAGACAGATTGCCCGAGACGAAAAACCTGCATAAATCAGTATCAATAATTTATACTCATCCTCGGACAGTTTGGGCAACTCATCGCGTACCAGCTGCATGATATTCGCCATATACATATTTATTGAAGCCTCTATTTCTTCGAGACTTTTCTTTGAGGAGATCCGTTTAATTTCACTGACAATTTTATTGTACAGGATGTCTCTGCTCTGCTCCAATTCTTTTGTGGAGAAATACTCGTTGCACAGTACATTCAGGGTTTTCCATTTTTCTCTGAATATACGTTCAGCTTTTTCATTTACGCCACTTGTAGAAAGCTGGTCCAGCTGACTTTCCAAACGGTTGATTTCCGATGTTTTTTCATTCAGTTGAATGTTCAATCTACTGTTTTCATGTTTTGCATTAGCAGCAAACTCCTCTACATTATATAATGACAAAAGAGTATTCTCTAATTCTTTCTTCTTATTCTTAAGTTGCAGGTTATATATCCATATAAGTAAGAAAACTACTATGATAAAAAATATCGTCAGACCACAAAAAATAATAGATTTTACACGGCCGCGCTGCTCCTGGATTATTGTCTTATTCTCATAGAAATCGCGTTCGATACTCGGAAGCGACTCCATTAGAATATCCGAGACTATCGCACTTTGAGAAAGGAGTATAGAATCGCCTAAAAGAGCAGCTTGCTTATACTCCTTTTTCATTAATAATATACGATATTGAGCATACTTCACACGTATAAGATCCTTATCATCATCACATTTGGTAATAAGATTTCCCAACAAGCTGTCTGCTTTAGCAAAATTGTCTTCCTCAGCTAATTGAAGAGCTTCAAAAACTATTTCGGTAACAAGATTTGCGATGGATAATGATTCATCCGTTTTAAGGTGATAATCACCTATTTCGTTTTTCCGTTTTTCATCTATCTCTACAACATATTTATTCATCATTATATAATCATACAAAGCGGAATCTAAGTGTGTCTCAGACTTTATAACTCCAAGTAAGCTATCAAGCAGAGCTAAACCCTTGTCTACTTCACAACCTGCAATGTATGTTATACCTCGATCAGTCAACGCATATCTATGATTCAGGATTTTGCCGGCTGCGAGATAGCATCGGGCGGCTTCGGCGGTGTATTTTTCCGCCTGCCAATAGTTGTATGAATCGAAGTATATATCGCCAATAACCTCGGCTGTCTTGGCTGTCCAATAGGCATCGTGGTTTCCTTTGGCAATCTCGTAAGCAATCAGAACCGCTTTCATCGCCGAAGATAAATCCCCCATATTATAATCAACTTTAGCCTTGTATAACGTGGCTCGCATACGCAGGTTTTCGTTCCCACTTTGAATATAATGGCGATATGCTTTGGTTATGAGTGAGTCTGATTCAACCGGTAATTTGCATTTTATCCGGGCTTGGGTATAGAGCAGCGCGTAGTAGGCTGAATCGGCGGCGTCGAAACCATTGAGGTTCATAGTATCAAGATCTTCGTAAGCCCCTGTGGGATCGGTTTCAATTATATTATCAATTTCGCGCAGACGCGCAGCGGGTGAATCACAAGCCACAAACGCGCCTGCTATAACACAAATTATCAGGTAAAGAATAAATCGTAAGGGCATATTCTGAATAAAAATGGCGATTTTCGTAATTACAAAGTTACTTCATTAATCTTAAATATCCTAAAAATACTCAAAATTTATTTTTTCTACACCTCGCTTTATAATTTACTGATATACAACTTATAATAGCGTAGACAAAAATTAGTTTTTCCTCACAAAAGATATAACCGGAAGGCGATTGGGAATGCCGGTATCGTCCGGATGGTCTTCCGCGCCCCGTCCGGCGTATGCCCCATACCGCAGAGCGTTCTAGCGGTCGGAAGACTATGTTGGCAGTCTGAACAGTGATAT
>CAZHDH010000024.1:0-31735 GCA_964531245.1 uncultured Bacteroides sp.
AGCCGCTACTAAAAAAAGAACTCTTTACTACACTACAGCGTCGCTCACATTACGGCGCGAAAGCATTTTTCGATAGCACTTAACTTAAGCATAATGTGATGAATGGGAATTGAGGTACTCGTGAGAGTGCCTCTCTTTCTTTTTAGTCAGAACCGGCTATTAGAAATCAATGGAATTATACCGCCCGAGGCGCACCAGTGTCAGCGCGTGGCGGTATTGCAAGTCAAGGTAATTCTGTCGTGCGGTGGTGAAAAGGTTGATTTCGGTAAGATAGTCGATAACCGAGAGCTGTCCGGCTTCAAACGACTTGCGCAGCAACTCCAGGTAAGAATTGTCGGATGTGAGGTCACGGTAGCGTTCTATACACATAGCATCATGGGTTGCCTGGCGCATAAGTGCATCTGTTTCGGCATCGAAAGCTATTCGTTGAGCAGATGCATCAAATGCCACAGCTTCGGCTTCGAGCTTAGCGGCGCGTGTGCGATTGCTGCGGCTCCACTGCGGCAGACGCAGACTTATGCCGAAACCATTGAAATGAGTACCCTCCTCATAGGCGTGACGATAGCCCACTGAAACGGACGGAAGCGACGAACGTCGGGCCACGGAAGCTTCGGCACCAGCGGCTCGCGACTGCGCGTCAATCATAGCCTGCATCGGAGCGAAATCGCCGACTTCGAGTTTCATTTCGGGATACGCCGACAGCATTGCGGGAGTGAACGCATCGGCATCCACCTGCATTGAACGCAATGAGGCATGGAGTTGCTCAAATTCGGCACGGGCGGCGGCAATGGCGTTGTCGCTGTCAAGCACGGCAAGCTGCATCTTGCGAAGATCGAGGATGGTGGCGTTGCCGGTGTCGAAAGATTTAGTGGTGAGTTCGCTGATGCGATCAATATTGGTACGGAGGTCTCTGAGAAGGTTCAGGCGGCAAGACGAATTGATAAGGTCAATTATAGCCTGCTTGATTACCAGCGCGCGATCATACCGCATAACATCCAGCGCTGCTTTACCGGCCTGCGAAGTGGCGCGTGCGGCTGTCGAACGAGCAGAATAAACACCGGGCATAGAAAATTCCTGCGATATGCCGGCACTCCATTTATTGGGCTCGGCATCAACGGAGCTGAACATATATTCAAACTCGGCCTCGGGACCTTCGAGGGTGTTTTCGGAGCGCATGCGGCTCACGGTGGCTTCATCACGCGCTGCTGCTGCGGCTATGGCCGGATCGGCTGCCACCGCGCGCTCAATGGCGGGAGCAAACACAGATTGCGCTGCGGCCGTAGCCGATGTACACATTAGTAATATATAGGCGAATATCGAGCGGTTCATTTTTTCTTCCGTAAGTTGATTATATAATAAGCAGCGGGCACCACAAACACATTCAGAATTGTCGAGGTTATCAGACCGCCGAGAATCACTGTGGCCATCGGAGCCTGGATTTCATTTCCGGTGCTGTCGTAATTCACGGCCAGGGGAATAAGCGCCAGGGCTGACGTGAGAGCTGTCATAACAATGGGGAGAAGACGGTCGGACGAGCCGATGCGGATACGTTCGGCCAAGCCGACCCCCTCGGCTTCCAGAGTGTTATAGCGGGAAATGAGCAACATACCATTTCGCGTGGTGATACCAAGCAGCGATATAAAACCGATGATTGCCGGAATATTCAGTTCGGCGCCGGTGAACACCAGAATCAGCACACCACCGATAAGGCCAAGCGGAA
Source organism: uncultured Bacteroides sp. (assembly GCA_964531245.1). Lineage (GTDB taxonomy): Bacteria > Bacteroidota > Bacteroidia > Bacteroidales > Muribaculaceae > CAG-873. Next base: position 1,721 of record CAZHDH010000024.1, read on the forward strand.
TATTGAGCAAAATCAGAAGACTCTGGGTAAAATTGCGGAACTGGGCAAAGAGCAGCATAAGGATAATTAGCAACGCGCCCAGAGAAGCGATGAGCAGAGTGCGCGATGCCTTGGCTTCGCTCTCAAATTGGCCGCCGTAGGTCAGATAATATCCCTCGGGGAGAGTAACATCGGCAGCGATTTCGGCACGAATGTCATCAACCACACCGCGCAGGTCGCGACCATCGACGTTGGCCGAAATAATCAACCGACGCTTAACATTCTCGCGGTTAATGGTATTGGGTCCGGTAGTGGAACGTATGTCGGCGACCTCGGTCAGGGGCACTGCACCGGCCACAGGAGTATCGACCGTAAGCGTTTTCAGAGCATCGAGCGAAGCGCGGGCCGAGGGGTCGGCGACCAAAGTTATATCGTAAGGTAAACCATCCTGATACACCTGCGACACCTTTACGCCTGCAATCGCGGTTGAAATGGCGCGGTTGAAATCGCCGATAGTCACACCGTAGCGCGACAAAGCCTCGCGACGCGGCGAGATTACCACCTCGGGACGTTGTACCTGCTGCTCCAGATTGACATCCACCACGCCCGGAATGGAGCTTATCGACGATTTTATCTGCTGCCCAAGGGAATACAGGCGGGTGAGATCATCGCCAAACAGCTTAATGGCAATCTGAGCCTCGGTGCCTGAAAGCATTGCATCGATGCGGTGGGATATGGGTTGGCCGAGTTCGATATTCACACCGGGGAGCACCGCGAGACGTTCGCGAATATCGCGGGCTACCTGATTGCGGGTGCGTCCGTTCAGTTTATAAGGAACGTCAAGCTCTGAGACGTTTGAGCCAAACGAGTGCTCGGCCAACTCGGCACGACCGGTTTTGCGACCGACAGTGATCACCTCGGGCACCTGCATTATCATCTCCTCGGCCATACGACCAATGCGGTCGCTTTCGTCAAGAGAAACGCCCGGCATAGTGGCCACGTTCACGGTAAATGAACCCTCGTTGAACGGTGGCAGGAAGGAGCGACCCAGTGTGAAGAACAACGCCACAGCTACAATAAATAGCAATGCTGTACCGACCAATACACCTCGGCGATAGCGAAGCGTGAGGGCGAGCAGCCATTCATACCCGGCGCGCATCTTGTGGGTGATCCAGGGGTCGCGGCCGGCAGATTTGGAGAGTGCCGATTTGCCTCCGAGCAGATAAGTGCACAGCACCGGAGTGAGCGTAAGGGCAACGATGGTGGAAGCTATCAGTGCCACGATAAACGATACCCCCAGCGGGATAAGCAGCCGGCCCTCCATACCGGTGAGGAAAAACAGCGGCAGGAAGCTGGCGATGATGATGAGCGTAGAGTTGAAGATGGGCATACGTACCTCAGCCGAGGCGTGGAACACCACATCTGTCACGGGCCGGCGGTCGGCCGGTGGGAGAGCGAAATTTTGCCGCAGGCGATGGTAGACGTTTTCGACATCAACTATGGCATCGTCAACAAGCGAACCAATGGCAATGGCTATACCACCCAGACTCATCGTATTAATGGTGTATCCCATATAATGTAACACCAGCACAGTGATAATGATACTGAGCGGAAGGGCGACGACTGAAATCACCGTGGTGCGCAGATCCATCAGGAAGAAGAAAAGCACCACGATAACAAAGAACGCACCCTCAAGCAGAGCTTCCTGAAGATTGGAAATCGAAGTGGCAATGAATTCCGACTGGCGGAAAATATGGCTTGAGATATTGACACCGGCTGGCAACCCGGGAGCGAGGTCGGCCAATTCGGCATCTATGCGGGCGGTGAGTTCGACTGTACCGACGGCAGGTTGCTTTGTCACGGTGACAAGCACAGCCGGGACACCCTCGACTGATGCCACGCCGATGCGCGGTTGTGCTCCGGCAACGACAACATCTGCCACGTCCCCTACCCTAACCACGCGTCCGGCGTCATCTGTTTTGATCACAGCGCGGGCCAATTCCTGAGTATCGGCGGTGTTGATTTCACCTTTAATTATATATTCGTTTCCATAGTCGTACAAGATACCACCGGTAGCGTTATCGTTGAATTGCTCAACGGCATCGGTGAGTTCAGAAAGTGAAACGCCGTATGATTTCATTCGCCCCGGCACGTAACGAATCTGAAACTCGCGGGCGTCACCGCCCTGCACGCTCACCTGCGACACACCACCGATAGCCAGCAGGCGCGGACGCACCACCCTGTCGGCAATAGAGCGCAGATGCAGCATGGAAACGGTGGAATCAGGCGATGTGAGACCTATAATCATCATCTCACCAAGTATGGACGATTGTGGCCCCATCTGGGGTGTGCCCACCCCGGCCGGGAGTTGTTCGGCCACGAGCGCAAGGCGTTCAGATACCGTCTGACGGTCTCTATAAATATCTGTACCCCAGTCGAATTCCACGTTCACAGCCGAAAAACCGGTGGACGAGGCCGAGCGCACGCGGCGCACTCCTGTGGCTCCATTCATAGCTGTTTCTATGGGGAAAGTTACAATCTTTTCCACCTCCTCGGGGGCCATACCGGGACACTCCGTCATAATCGTGACAGTAGGAGCGTTGAGGTCCGGGAAAATATCGACCTCGGTGTTAATCAAAGTAAAACATCCGGCAATGAGAATCACAGCCGAGAGAATCAGCACCGCTACCCTATTGAGCAGCGACCAATTTATAATTTTGTTAAGCATCGTTCCAAGCGTGATTAGTGACTGTGCGAATGACCCTCGGGAACGTTGCCCGACATCGAAGCGAGGCGCACGGCGGTAACACCATCAACTACTACATTCTCGCCTCCTTTAAGACCGGAAAGAATCTCGGTGTACATTCCATCAGTAGCACCAACGGTAACAGGCATCTGAAGGTAGCAATCTTCGTCAAGGCGCACATATACCGAATAGGTGCCCTGCTGCTCCATAAGCGCATTTCGCGGCACCGAGAGGGCCTGACGGGCGCCCGGACCCATAAGGAAAACTTCAACGGCTGTGCCGGGCACAAGGCCCGAAGAGGCAGGCACGGTAAATACAACAGGAACATAGCCGCCCGTGGCAGCAGCGGCGGCATTGGCCGAAGCAGCGGGCCGACCGCCCTGCTCGCTCACCAAGAAGGTTTTATCGGTATATGGAATTGTGACACGCGCATCGTGCGGCATACCCAAGCGGGCATAGTCGTTAACGGGCATCATAGCCGTAAGGGTAAGCGACGAACCAGAAGCGATTGTGGCGATAGGTTGGCCGGCCTCAACGGCCTCGCCGGTACGGACATTCAGCGATGTTACCACACCCGAAGCCGGCGCGGTGGCCCGGCCCGATGCGGCAGGCGCACTATATGCGGCTTGGGCCCGGCTATATGCGGCTTTGGCTGCGTTATATTCCGAAAGGGTGACCAAGCGATCGGCATACAGGGCAGCTATGCGATCGTATTCGGCTTTGGCGGCATCAAGTTCCACCTTTGCAACCTGCACGGGATTTCCTCCGGCAAGCTCTCCGGCTTTCACAGTGGCCACAAGCGCCCCACGAGAGACGTCACTGCCGACATTGATTCCCGATGCGAGTGTAACCACGCCGGCCATAGGAGCAGAAACTACCGAAGTAGCCTGATCGGATACGGCTACAGTGCCGCTGACGGCGATGCCGGCCGACATCTGTCGGGATTCCACCTTCTGAGTGGTAAGACCAAAGCGGGCAGCAACCTCGGTACTCAGGGATATAACGCCTTCGGGTTCGGAAGCTTCGATGTGAGCATGTTCGTGGTTGTGACCTTCGTGATTGTGGTCGTTATGGTGTTCATGGTCATGCTCGTCGTGATCGTGGTCGTGATCATCGTGTGCATGATGGTGATCGTGATTATGGACGAGCTCATTAGCCTCCTTACGGCAAGCACCGCAAGCCAGACTGAGCGATATACATAAAGCCAAAGCGGTTGAAAAACGCATATTTTGCTACATTAAATTATCCGAGAATATTAACAGTTGCAAAGGTAGTGATTTATTTAGATTCGGCAAAGCTTATTTAGAATTATTATAAATAAGCAACTCCCAAAAATTAGTTTATATTGGGATATATCGTCTAATTTTTAAGAGTTACTTAAGGCATTCAGAAATCCCGAATACAAGCACTTTTTATGGTTGTTCAAAAAGAGGGTAGTAAAAAGAATAAAGCGCTGCATCGGAAGTGATACAGCGCTTTATTAGGAGATGACTCGCTTAAGCTTTTACGGCATCAACGATAGCCTTGAATGCTTCAGGATTGTTGAGCGCGAGGTCGGCGAGGACTTTGCGGTTGATTTGGATACCGGCTTTGTGGATAAGACCCATAAGCTTAGAGTAGCTGAGGTCGTGCTGACGAGCAGCAGCGTTGATACGCTGGATCCAGAGAGCACGGAAGTTGCCTTTTTTGTCTTTACGGTCGCGGTAAGCGTAGGTCAGACCTTTTTCCCAGGTATTTTTGGCAACGGTCCAGACGTTACGGCGGCAGCCGAAGTAGCCGCGGGTGAGTTTCAGGATTTTTTTGCGACGTGCGCGAGAGGCAACGTGGTTTACTGATCTTGGCATTTTACTATTTGTTTTTGAGTGTCAGCGGCATAAAGCTCTTACAGGGGGCTGTTCACTCGGTTAATAAAATTGATTATAAACTCGTGTTTAGAGATTAGGCTTATGCAGCGCGATTCTTACTTAAGAGCGAGGAGGGCTTTAACGTTGCCTTCGTCAACCTTAGCGATGAGAGCGAAGTGGTCGAGGTTACGTTTCTGCTTTTTGGTCTTTTTAGTGAGAATGTGGCTGTGGAAAGCGTGTTTTCTCTTGATTTTTCCTGATCCGGTAAGAGCGAATCTTTTTTTGGCACCGGAGTTAGTCTTAATCTTGGGCATTTTGAGAATTGTTAATTGAGTTTTATAATGTTGCGCCGACACGCGGCGCGGTGTTTATTTCTTTTTAGGCGACAGCATGATAATCATACGTTTGCCTTCGAGCTGAGGCATCTGGTCTACTTTGCCGTAATCTTCAAGATCGTTGGCAAAACGGAGCAGAAGCACTTCGCCTTGTTCCTTGAAAAGGATTGAACGACCTTTGAAGAAAACGTAGGCCTTGACTTTCGCACCTTCCTGCAGGAAGCCGATTGCATGCTTGAGCTTGAAGTTATAGTCGTGATCATCAGTCTGGGGACCGAAACGAATTTCTTTGACTACGACCTTGGTAGCTTTGGCCTTAATTTCCTTCTGTTTCTTTTTCTGCTGATAAAGATACTTCTGGTAATCGAGGATTTTGCATACGGGGGGCTCGACCTGCGATGAGATTTCGACCAGATCAAGTTCCTGCTCTTCGGCGATAGCGCGAGCTTGCTGAATGGTATAGATACCGGGGGTAACGTTATCACCGACGAGACGAACTTCGCGGGCGCGGATGTGCTCGTTGATATTGTTAGGATCTTTAGCGTTACGATCGGGCAGACGACGGTCGCGCTGCGGACGCGGGCCGGCTGTCTGTGGGCGAGGCCCGGGGTTAAAGTAGGGTTTCTTCTGCATTCAGCGTTTTATTGGTTAATAGAGTCTTTGACTTCCTGAGTCAATTTTTCTGCAAAGTTAGCAATTTTCATTGAACCTTGGTCACCTTCGCCCTGTTTTCTTACAGAAATTTCGCCATTTTCCTGTTCTTTTTCACCGACGATGAGCAGATAGGGGATGCGTTTGAGCTCGTTATCACGGATTTTGCGACCGATTTTTTCGTTACGGTCGTCAATAGTGACGCGGATGTCGGCATCTTCGAGAGCAGCGGCCACGGTGCGGGCATAGTCGTTGTATTTCTCGGAGATAGGCAGGATTACAGCCTGGTCGGGGGTGAGCCAGAGGGGGAATTTACCGGCGGTGTGTTCAAGGAGCACAGCAACGAAACGTTCCATTGAACCGAAGGGCGCACGGTGAATCATCACAGGGCGATGCTTCTGATTGTCGGCACCGGTGTATTCGAGCTGGAAACGCTCGGGCAGATTATAGTCTACCTGAATGGTGCCGAGCTGCCAACGGCGGCCGATGGCATCCTTGACCATAAAGTCGAGTTTGGGGCCATAGAAAGCGGCTTCGCCAAGCTCAGTGCGTGCATTGAGGCCCTTTTCTGCGCAGGCTTCAATAATGGCCTGCTCAGCCAGGTGCCAGTTTTCATCAGAGCCGATATATTTTTCCTTGTTTTTGGGATCGCGGAGCGAGATCTGCGCTTCAAAGTTTTCAAATTTGAGAGCCTTGAAGATATAGAAGATGATGTCCATAACTTTAAGGAACTCATCCTTGATCTGATCAGGAGCGCAGAAGATGTGGGCATCATCCTGCGTAAAGCCACGTACGCGTGTCAAGCCGTGGAGCTCGCCCGACTGTTCGTAGCGATACACTGTACCAAACTCGGCCAGGCGCAGGGGCAGATCGCGATATGAACGGGGAAGAGCGCGGAAGATTTCGCAGTGGTGAGGACAGTTCATCGGTTTAAGCAGATATTCCTCACCTTCCTGGGGTGTATGAATCGGCTGGAAAGAGTCCTTACCGTATTTGGCATAGTGACCTGAGGTAACATAGAGCATCTTGTTGCCGATATGTGGGGTGATTACCTGCTGGTAACCGTATTTCTTCTGGATTTTGCGGAGGAACTGTTCGAGGCGGTCGCGCAGGGCTGCACCTTTTGGAAGCCAGAGGGGAAGACCGGCACCGACATTCTGCGAGAATGCGAAAAGTTCCATTTCCTTACCAAGCTTGCGGTGGTCGCGCTTCTTAGCTTCCTCAAGCAGAGCCAGGTATTCATCCAGCATCTTCTTTTTAGGGAAGGTAATACCATAGACACGCACGAGCTGATTACGCTTTTCATCACCACGCCAGTATGCACCGGCAAGCGATGTAATCTTGACAGCCTTGATGGGGGCGGTATTTGCAATATGCGGACCACGGCAGAGGTCGGTAAACGAACCCTGAGTATAGGTGGTGATGTGACCGTCTTCGAGTTCCGAAATCAGTTCACATTTATATGTTTCGCCACGGTCGCCGAAAAGTTTGAGCGCATCGGCCTTTGAAATATCGGCACGACGGATTTCATTTTTAGCGCGAGCGAGTTCGAGCATTTTGTCCTCGATTTTCTTGAAATCGTCGGCAGTGATAGAGTGTCCGTTGGGGTCGATATCATAGTAGAAACCATTCTCGACAGCCGGACCGATACCGAATTTCACACCGGGGAAGAGCTCCTGGAGTGCTTCGGCAAGGAGGTGAGCGGATGAGTGCCAGAAAGCGTGCTTGCCTTCAGGATCTTCCCACTTGAATAGTTTGATCGAAGCATCGGTGGTGATGGGACGCGAAATATCCCAGGCTTCACCGTTGACTTCGGCAGCCAGAATGTCCTCAGCCAGACGAGAGCTGATCGACTTGGCAATATCGTAAGGCGTTACGCCAGATTCAAATTCCTTTACGCTATTATCAGGAAAAGTAATATTAATCATACTTAATTCAGTGATTATAAGCCTCATAACCCATACGGACGGGCACAAGGCGCAAAAACTTTGCAAATATACGAATTTTATTTGAATCTATCACTCTATTTTAACGCAAATTTTATGGTGTGCCCGTCAAAAATTAACGTCGCCCGCATTTTGCGCAGGCGACGTTATCTATATAGTATATATGACTTTACGCTTCCTCACCACCTTCGGGTTTATAGGGAGGTGGAACCGCACCCGAGGCCGAACCGGCATCGGAGCCGGCATCTTCACCCTTGGAATCAGCGGGCTGAGCATCAGTCTCATTTGCCTGAACCTCAATTACGCGCGGATCGTCGGCCAGGATTTCATCAGTGCGGCTCTTCCAGGGACGCTCGCCGAAGATTTCCACGACATCAGCCGTAAAGATTACCTCGCGGTTAACGAGCACATCGGTAAGACGGCCGTGACCCTCGGCGTGTTTGCGCAGTATGTCTTTGGCTCGCTCATATTGCTCGGATATGATGCGCGACACTTCTTCGTCGATGATGCGTGAGCGTTCGTCGGAATACGGTTTGGTGAAGCCATAGTCCTGACCGGTGGAATCGTAATAGGAGAGGTTGGGCAGGCGGTCGCTCATACCGTAATAGACAACCATAGCGTATGCCTGTTTGGTGACACGCTCGAGGTCGTTTGCCGCTCCGGTGGATATGCGACCAAGGAAAACTTCCTCGGCAGCGCGTCCGCCCAGAGTTGCGCAAATTTCGTCGAGAATCACCTGCGAGGGTGTAATCTGACGTTCCTCAGGCAGATACCATGCCGCGCCGAGCGCTTTGCCACGGGGGACAATGGTGACCTTAACGAGCGGATTGGCATATTGCAGATGCCACGACACAGTGGCGTGACCCGCTTCGTGCACAGCTATGGCACGTTTTTCATCAGCAGTGGTAATCTTCGACCGCTTTTCAAGACCGCCGATAATACGGTCGACAGCAGCCGAGAAGTCTTCTTTGGTTACAGCCGGCTTATTGTTACGGGCAGCGATCAGAGCAGCTTCGTTACAAACATTCGCGATGTCGGCACCGGAGAATCCCGGAGTCTGACGAGCCAGGAGTTCAATATCCAGAGAATCGTCGGTCTTGATTTTACGCAGATGCACCTTGAATATAGCCACACGATCGGGCAGGTCGGGCAGATCCACGTATATCTGACGGTCAAAACGTCCGGCGCGCATCAGGGCCTTGTCGAGGATGTCGGCGCGGTTGGTAGCGGCAAGTATTATCACACCGCTATTTGAACCGAAACCGTCCATTTCGGTAAGGAGCTGGTTAAGAGTGTTTTCGCGTTCGTCATTCGAACCCATTCCGGCTGTGCGACCACGAGCGCGACCCACGGCATCAATTTCATCGATGAACACGATACACGGAGCTTTCTCCTTGGCCTGACGGAAAAGGTCACGCACACGTGAAGCACCCACACCTACGAACATCTCGACGAAATCCGAACCCGACATAGAGAAGAACGGCACATTTGCCTCACCAGCCACAGCCTTGGCAAGCAGAGTCTTACCGGTACCGGGAGGGCCTACGAGAAGCGCACCCTTGGGTATTTTACCGCCAAGATCGGTATATCGTTTGGGATTTTTGAGAAATTCCACAATTTCTTCTATTTCGGTTTTGGCCTCGGAGAGTCCGGCTACATCCTTGAAGGTAACCTTATTGGCATTGTTTTTATCAAACAGCATAGCCTTTGACTTACCCACCGAGAACACACCGCCGGAGCCACCGCCGGGACCACCGCCGCTCATACGACGCATGATAAAAATCCAGGCAGCCACAAGAATCACAATTGGCGCGAGCGACCACAGGAACGAGTTGAACTGCGAACTGCGTTCGTAAGTAACATCACCGCTGAACGCACCCGAAGCACGCCATTCGTCGATTTTGGAGTCAAACTTATCAGCCGATGGAATTTCTGTGACCACCTTGGCCTGCAGCTTGACATCGCTGCGTGTGTCGTGGAACATTACACGGGCGAGCGAATCGGTAAGGACACCTTCAGCCTCGCGTTTATCTGAATATACGATTATACGGCTTATGCCGTGATCCTTGGTCACAATAGATTCAAATTCAGAATAGCTGACTTGCTTCGTGACCCAGTTATCATCAAGGAAATACATACCGGCCAGGAAGATGAACACCATAGCGTACATCCACCATAGGTTGATTTTTATAGGCTTGCGTCCTCCGCCGGAATTATCGTTTTTGGGGAATAAAGACATAGAATTGAAATCTGGTAAGGGTGTGTGTTAGTCAAGATCCGGAATTTCAGTGATTTTGGCATCGCTCCAAAGCTCTTCGAGGTTGTAGCGCATACGTGCATCGGGCATAAAGATATGAATCCAAATATCGCCATAATCAAGCACGGTCCATTCTGAATTTTCGCGAGCGCCATCGAGGTTATATGGTTTCAGAGAGCCATCCTCAAGCATACGGCGGCGCAGATGATCGGCAATTGAACCAACCTGAGTGGTGGAGGTGCCTTCACAAATAATAAATTCAGATGCAGAAGCACCGGGAATTTCCGAGAGGTCAAGCACTGTGATGCCGCGACCCTTGCGGTCACGGATACAATCTATAATGAGGTCTTGAGTTTCCGATTGAGTCATTTAGTGTGATGAGTGTAATTAATTGACAAAGATACTAAAAAAAATGCTAACAGCTATACTGCATTTCAAAATATTAACAATTACAGCGACGTTCAGGTTTTGCAGTTGAATCAAAAAAAGCAAAAAAAACACGTATGCAAGCCCTCGTCATTGCAATATTCCATACCATCACACGCGGACAACCCCGGCAGATTCGGATGTCTGTCGAGGTGTCGAGATTTTATAATTACTTACTCTTTATTCTATGTGCCGTTATAGTTCGGCAAAAGCGCATATAGCTTCTTTATTTTGCCTGCTTCTTGGCCGGAGCGAGCTTGAACTGACAGGGAAGCGTATAGGTCACAGCCACCGGCTTGCCATCAATTTCGGCCGGCGTCCAACGGGGCATCGCGTTGATCATTCGAATCAGTTCTTCATCGGCAGCCGGACACAAACTGCGCACGATTTTGATATCCGAGATGGAGCCATCTTTATTGATGGTGAACGATGCCACTACACGGCCCTCGATACCTGCCTTTTCCATACTCTCGGGAAAGCGCATATTATCTGCCATCCATTTGAAAAGAGCATTAATGCCACCGGGGAATTCGGCCATTTTTTCCACGTTGGACTGTTCGGAACCCCCGGCTTGTGAAGCTTCGGGAGTGGAGGGGGGCACAGACACTGAAGCAGATGTCGACGCGTCAGATGTGGCCGAGATCACTGATGCCACAGCCGGGATATGCGAAATCCCGAAGGCGACGGCGATAGCCGGCACCAGTGCGAGCGAACGCAGTCGCGATACGCACTTGAAGTTTTTTGAATTCATCATAATTATACGTTTTTTTAGATTGGTGGTATGGGTAAAACTATGTGTAAGAGCCGACGATTGTCTTCCCAGAGCGCAACGTAGCAGTGTGAACTGGTAATCGGTAACGCGCACACCGGCAGCTAGTACTACCGAATCGGCCTGATATTCGTGGATAAGACGAAGCGAGCGACGCATCATCCATGCAACAGGATTGAACCACTGCAAACAGCAGACGGCCTGAGCCAACAGTAAGTCCAGCCAGTGACGGCGCGATATGTGTGCAGACTCGTGGAGAATTATCATTCCTGAATCGTTGGCATAATCATTTTCATTCATCACAATCCACCGACCGAAACTGAACGGTGATATATACGAATCATTACATAACACTATCGTATCTCTGCCGCGACCTATGTGTTTGCCACGCGCGATAATCAACGATATTTTGAGTAGTCCTACTAAAGTGTAGACCAATGTTGCAACAAATCCAGCCATATACACATATATAATATATGTGTACAGAGGGAAGGTAGATGCGTTATGGGCGAGTTGAGCATTGATTCCATCCAACGGAATTTGTATTGCTCCTGCTGCATCCGATTTTCCGATATATCCGAAAAATCCGGCAATCACAGGCGCGACAAGAGCCGTTGCATATATTATCAAGATGATAATACGATTGAAGCCCAAAGGTATCTTCATACCGATAGCCAGCTTCCATACTCCCCACGCTAACACGAGATAAAGCGCACCTGACAGTGCGTAGGCTGCAAGGGTTCCCATAGCTACTTATCTTCCTTGTTTTCTTCGATGAGCCGTATGATTTCACGCAACTCATCTACGGATATTTTTTCTTCTTCGACCAGCGCAGACACAGCCGATTTATAGGAATTATTAAAGTAATCCTTGACCAGACGCGACAACGAATGGTCACGCACTTCGTTAATATCCACTGTTGCAAAATAATGGAAGGAGGAACCCACAGCCTTGTGTGACACATAGCCTTTATCTTCAAGTATTCGCACAGTGGTGGATACTGTGTTGAAATGAGGTTTAGGTTCGTCGTAATAGTCAAGCATCCGACGCACCGACAGAGGTCCGTACTTCCAAAGCAGGTTCATTATTACCGATTCTTTTTCGGTGAGTTTAATGGGGGCGGTTGATTTTTTCATAAACTAAAACTTTAGTTACACCGCAAAGGTATAACTAAAGTTTTAGTTACGCAAATTTTCAAGCAATTTTTTTGAAAAAAAATTATGATATGACCATCCGAACATCAGCAAACGTGCGACCAAATACAAATTTTTCCTAAATTAAATGTAGCTTAGATAAGTAACTCTCAAAAATTAGACGATATAGATTTGCGAAGGATTGACGATGCATTTTGTCCTTTGAGCAAAGGAGCGTAGCGAGCTACCTCACTGAGCGAAAAGAACAAAAGGCGCGTCAAGACAAGCAAGGATATATCGGCCCGCAGGGTTTAAAATATAGCCCATAATATAAACTAATTTTTGAGAGTTACTTAAACAAATACATCATCTAATACGTTAATACACAAACCCTAATCTATATACTATGTCATATAAAATCGCTGAAATTGAAGGCATCGGGCCTGCTTATGCTGAAAAACTCGAAGCCGTGGGTGTAAAAACCACCGACGACCTGCTCAACCGAGCTGCGTCACCCAAAGACCGCAAAAAGTTAGCCGAAGAAACCGGCATCTCTGAAAAGCTCATCCTCAAATGGGCCAACCACGCCGACCTCTTCCGCATCAAAGGTGTTGCGGGTCAGTTTGCCGAACTTCTTGAAGCTGCCGGAGTTGATACGGTCAAAGAACTGCGTCACCGTGTAGCTGCCAACCTGCATCCAAAACTGGTTGAGGTAAACGAAGCTAAAAATCTATGCAACCGTGTGCCTGCACTTTCAGAAGTTGAGAAAATGATTGAGCAGGCCAAGGAACTTGAACCCAAACTAAGCTACTGATAAGCAACATATATCATAAGCCCAGAGCCGGATGCTGAATGACATCCGGCTCTGGGCTTATGATATAATAATGTGAAAGATTACTCAAAACGCATAGCTTCGGTAGGCGATGTGCGCGAAGCCATACGTGCCGGTATGATGAGTATGAGCCACGCTCCAAGTGCTACACAGATATTTAGCAGCACAAATGCCGTGATATCCAGGTGCATGGGCACGTATGGCAGATAATACATCTCTGGATTAAGCGGGATGAAGTGCCACAGCTGTTGGGCGTATATCAGCCCCAGGCCCACAGCATTGCCAATCAGGATTCCGAGGCCCGTGAGCCGCAACGCTATGAGCACAAAGATGCGATTGATACTGCGCGGAGACATACCCAAGGCCATCAGAATACCGATGGTGGACACGCGGTCGAGTATCAGGATAAAAAGACTTGAAATCAAGGTAAATCCTGCGACAAATGCCATCAGAATGAATATCACCACCACGTTGGTATCAAGAAGGTCGAGCCAGTTGAAAAATACTGCACCGGTATGCAGCACGTCTGTAACGGGATGAAGGTGACGCAGCTGGCCCATCTGATATTGATCCACCAGTGTTTTTTGCAATTCGACGCTTACATCCTCAATCTGATCACGCTCGATGCCCTCAAGCGAAATGGCCGAGCACACGCGGCCGTCGGAACTGTAAACAGATGAAAGCAGCTCAGGCGAGGCATAGGAAATCACATCGTCATATTCGCCGAAATAGGATCGGTAGATACCATCTATGGTCAATCGGCGCATTTTAGGCTGACCGTCGGCAAAGAAATATGCCAACACGCGATCGCCGGGCTGAAGCCCGAGGCGCATACTCATCGGCTGAGATATTACAATGGAATTGCGCGAGGCGGTATCAGAATAGTTGGGGAAGCCACCCGACACCATATTTGCACGTTCAAATGTCATATCGTGACCCGAATCGCGACCTACGAAGCGCACAGCCATAAAATCAGAATCAGTCTTGAGAATGGCATAGCTGCGTATTTCCGGCACTACCACGGCTTGCGGTACGGCAGCGGAGATTATGGAAATCAAAGCCGAATCCACCGGCATAATGTTTTCACTTGTGGCTGTATCGGGATCGTAGGGTGGAAGCACCGATACGGCCGCATCAAATCCCATCACCTTTTGCTGAATCTGGAGCTTGAACCCGGATACAATGGCAAGAGTGAGCAGCATCACCACCACCGTAACAGCCACGCCGGCCACAGCAATCACGGCTCCTGTCGAGGTGCTTGCAGCCACTCCCCGGCGGACACTTAATCGTGATGCTATCCAGCGTTCTATCATCATATCACAGTAGAAGTGCCAAATTATAAACCACCCAGGCCACTATCCATGCTAAAACGGTATTATAGATTACCGAGAATGCACCGTAGCCCCAGTGACCGCTCTCGCGAATTATAGCCGTAACGGTGGCCATACAGGGACAATATAGCAAAATGAATACCATAAAACTCAATGCAGCCGCAGCGGTAAAATCAGGCTTGCCGGATTTACCGGGAGCGGTGAGCCTCTGGCTCAGTGAAGCATCGGTAAAGGCTTCATTATCAGTGTAAAGCACACCAAGCGTAGACACTACAATTTCTTTTGCAGGCACACCGGCCAGAGCCGCCACAGACGAACGCCAAGTGAAACCCAACGGTTTCATCACCGGGTTTACAAACTTGCCGGCAGCTTCAAGATATGAGTCGTGACTCATATCAATATGCGAGGTCTCGACATACTCGACAGCTCCCTCATCGTGACGCGGGAAATAATTAAGTGCCCACACCACTATGCTGGCAAGCAGGATTATACCCCCCATCTTGCGCAGGTATTGCTCACCCTTTCCCCAGGTATGTCGCAGCGAAGCCCTCAGGGTGGGTAAACGGTAAGGCGGGAGTTCCATTACAAAGGGGGTCTCATCCTTATGGAACTTGAAATGCCGCAACAATTTGGCGGTGACCACGGCCGCTGCTATTCCGAGCAGATAAAGACAGATAAGCACCAATGCGGCATGAGCCTGAAAGAATGTACCCACTAGCAGCACGTAAAGCGGCAGACGCGCCGTGCACGACATAAAAGGATTGATAAGTATTGTAATAAGGCGGCTCGATCGGCTCTCGATGGTGCGAGTGGCCATAATCGCAGGCACATTACATCCGAAGCCCATCACCAGCGGTATGAATGATTTGCCGTGCAGCCCTATCCGGTGCATAATTTTGTCCATAATGAATGCCGCACGCGACATATATCCCGAATCCTCCATAAACGATATGCAGAAATACAAGATCAGGATATTTGGCAGGAAAACAATCACACCGCCTACGCCGCCGATGATGCCATCGGTTACGAGGTCTTTCAGAATACCGGCAGGCAGCATCTCGGACGCCAGGTGGCTCAGCCACGATACCCCGTGCTCGATCCACGACATCGGATATTGTCCCACAAAGAAAGTGGCCCAGAATATAAGGAACATAATGGCCAGAAAGATGGGGAAACCGAAGAGTTTATTGGTGACAATAGCATCTATTATCGATGTGGAGGTATTGAATTTCTGATCGCCGGGTTGCATTGTTTCGGCAAGTGCGCCGGCTATGAAGCCATATTTATCGGCGGCGATGAGAGACGAGACATCCTCGTCGTTGAGACGCTCGATGTCGGCGCGCCATCCGTCGCGGGTGATTATAAGCTGTTTGTAGCAGTCGAGTCCGGAAAGCATATCGTTCACCTCACGGTCGTCCTCCAGAAATTTGATCGCCAGGTAGCGGGGCGAGAACTGCCGCCCTACCCCGGGAGAAGCCTTGATGAGGTCGGTGAGCTGTCGGATTGCTTTTTCTATATCGTGACCCAGATTTACGTGCACATGGCGCACATCTGAATGGTGACCCTCATATACTCGCACCACTGCATCAAAAAGATTCTCAACCCCCTCGCCGGTACGGGCCACTATGGGCACCATGGGCACACCTATCATCTCGCCCAGCATCTTGTAATCGAGCTTCGCGCCGCTTTTGCGAAACTCGTCATACATATTCAGCCCTATCACCATCGACCGGTCCATATCTATAAGTTCGGTGGTGAGATAAAGATTACGTTCCAGATTGGTGGCATCAACTACGTTGACAATCACATCCGGGGTATTGTCTTTCAGATAGTTGCGCACGTAGATTTCTTCTGGCGAATAAGAAGCTAAAGAATATGTGCCGGGGAGGTCGATGAGGCGGATGATATAATCCTTGAAACGAAATTCGGTGGATGTGACTTCGACGGTCACGCCGCTGTAATTACCCACGTGCTCGCGCTGACCGGAAATATCGTTGTAGAGCGAAGTCTTGCCGCAATTGGGGTTGCCAATGAGCGCTACATTAATTATATGACGCTCGGGGGCGTCGATGGTCACATCGGGGCGGTCGATATGCGTCGTGCCGTGGCTTTGGGCATTAATATTCTTGGCTGCCGGATCGTCAAGGGGCACTACCTCAATCATTTCAGCCTCGGCGCGTCGGAGCGATACGGCATAACCCAAAAGTTCGTATTTAATAGGGTCGCGCAGCGGTGCGTCAAGCATAACTGTGACAATACGCCCTGCCACGAATCCCATTTCGATGACACGTTTCCGAAAGGCTCCGTGGCCTTTAATCTTAACTATGATACCGGATTCTCCGTTTTTTAATTCCGACAGTCGCATTCTTTGTGAATTAGAGTGCAAAGTTCAGAAAAAATCCGCAATATCACAATACTAAATTTATGGTATATTGAGCAAAACACGACATAGCGGGCCTGACTCACCGGTTATCAAGCCCGCTATATCGCGTGGAAGTGTCGGTTCTTATTCTGCGTACAGGTTTTCTTCCTGCTGGGGAATGTATTTTTTCACCAGCTCGCCGATCTTTGTCAGATCGGGTTTCTTGTTGGCATAATCGATCAATGTACCCACGGGATAAAGGTCGGGATCGGAAGCCGACTGGAAATCGGCTGCATCCTCAGAATAATCGCCATCCTCCACAGCGTCGGCTTCGATAGCCTCATCGTTGAATGCTATCACACGGTCGGCGTCGCCTCTACGTTCTATACTTACAAGCAAAGTTGTAGGGATGATGCTGAGCTGCGGGTCGTCGCCCCAGGTCTGTGGATTATTTATTACTGCAGCCACATTGGTCGCAATAATGTCTGTGAGTTCTTTTCGTGTCATAATATATCGTGTTTATTTATATGTATAACATTGAAATATACAAAATGGTTGGATGGTAAGTAACTCTTAAAAATTAGACGATATATATTTGTGAAGGATTGACGATGCATTTTGTCCTTTGAGCAAAGGAGCGTAGCGAGCTACGTGACTGAGCGAAAAGAACAAAAGGCGCGTCAAGACAAGCAAGGATATATCGGCCCGCAGGGTTTAAAATATAGCCCATATAAACTAATTTTTGAGAGTTACTTATATACCATAAACCGACTATTGCAAGTTTGCTGAAAAAAGCCGAACTTTGCAGTCGAAATCTATAATACGAATGAAACCAATCACTCATTACTGCGTTCTTCTCATTTCTTTACTCTTATCAATCAAGGCTTTAGCCGCTGCTTCCGATGCCAATATCGGCGGACACGTACTGGATGGCGAAACCGGCGAACACATGGCTTACTGCCTGGTATCAATCAAAGATACCCGTCTTGCCACCATGACGGACGCTTCCGGGCATTACATTTTTCGCGACCTCGCGCCCGGCACATATATCCTCGAAGCTTCGTTTACCGGCTATAAAGCTCAGTCGCAAACAGTTAACGCCACACACGGCCAAAGTATCGAGGTTAATTTTGAACTGATGCCCGATGCCTTTATGCTTGATCAGGTGGTTGTCACATCGTCAAAAAGCCAGATCAAAAGACGCGAAAGCCCCTCGCTGGTAAGCGTCCTGCCCGGTGATATTTTCAATCAGGTGAGCGCCTGCTCGCTGGCCGACGGGTTGTCGTTCCAGCCCGGTGTGCGTGTTGAAAACGATTGTCAGAACTGTGGATTCACCCAGGTGCGCATAAATGGCCTTGACGGTCATTATTCTCAGATTCTGATGAACTCTCGCCCGGTATTTTCTGCTCTCACAGGCGTGTATGGCCTGGAACAAATTCCGGCCAATATGATCGAACGTGTTGAGGTGATGCGCGGCGGTGGCTCGGCTCTCTTCGGTTCATCGGCTGTGGGCGGTACGATTAATATTATCACCAAAGACCCGATGGTCAATTCCGCCAAGATTTCACATTCGCTCACATCGATCGGCCCGTCGGGAGCATTTGACAATAATACCACGGTGAACGCTTCGGTTGTTACCGATAATTCACGCGCCGGGATGTTTATCTACGGCCAGAGCCGCAATCGCGATGGCTATGATCACGACGGCGATGGCTTCACCGAAATAGCTCAGCTGAAAACTCAGACCATAGGTACCCGCGCCTTCCTGCGGCCATCTGACATCTCGCGCATCTCAGGCGAGTATCACACGACACACGAATACCGCCGCGGCGGCGATAACCTAAAGCTCCAGCCTCACCAGGCTCAGGTGGCCGAACAAACTGATCATAACATTCACGCCGGTGAACTCACCCTGGACCTTTGGCCGCGCAATCATCGCGACCACGTGTCGGTGTTCGCCGCCACTCAGATCACACGCCGCCAGAGTTATTACGGTTCTGATTTTGACCCCGATGCCTACGGGCGCACATCCGATGCCGTGATCACAGCCGGCAGCCAGTGGACACATCCCTTCGACCGCCTTTGGTTTATGCCCTCGGAACTTGTGGCAGGTGTGGAATACAACTACAACCGCCTGCACGATGTCACTTTAGGTTACGATCATAACCTGCTCCAGAAAGTGAATATTTACAGCGCATACGCTCAGAACGAATGGCGCAATGCCCGCTGGGGATTTCTTGTGGGAGCGCGTGTGGATAAACATTCGATGATTCATAATCCGATTGTATCACCACGTGTCAATTTCCGCTTCAATCCCTCTGACCGTATGAACTTCCGAGTATCATATTCCACCGGTTTCCGCTCGCCTCAGGCTTACGACGAGGATTTCCATGTGGCTATCGTCGGCGGCGAACGCGTGGTGACTGTACTTGCACCAGGATTGAAACAGGAAAGTTCGCAGAGCGTGAGTGCCTCGGCCGACCTCTACCATCGTTTCGGCAACGTGCAGACCAATTTGCTTATCGAAGGCTTCTTCACCGATCTGCGCGATGTCTTTGCCCTGCGCCAGCTTGACCAGCCCGACGCTGCCGGAAATGCCGTGCTTGAACGCTATAACGGGTCCGGCGCCCGCGTTATGGGGCTGAACATCGAGGGTAAAGTGTATTTCAGTGCCGACTATGATGTGCAGGCGGGTGTCACTCTCCAGCAATCGCATTACAAACAACCCGAACATTGGAGCGATAATCCCGACGTGCCGTCCACTCGCAAAATGTTCCGCACACCGAACACCTACGGTTACCTGACCGGCAACGCACGCATCCTTCCCGGCCTTAAAGCCTCGGTTTCCGGAACATATACCGGACGCATGCTCGTGCAACATCTGCAGGGTTCAGGCACTCCGGTGGATGTAGCCAAAATAACCCGTCGCTTCCTTGATGCAAGCATCAAATTTACTTATACAATGAAATTTTATAACCGCGTAACCGCCGATTTTTCGGCAGGCGTGGTCAATATCTTCAACGCTTATCAGAGCGATTTTGACCTCGGTCCGATGCGCGACTCCGGCTATATCTACGGTCCGGCTCTCCCCCGCAGCATCACAGCCTCGGTGAGCCTGAGCATCTGAGGGGGATTTCAACAAAAAATGTGCCGGACCGTCCGGCACATTTTTTGTTTATAGAACTACGAATCAGAGTTTAATCTTAGCTGTCACGCTTTCGCGCCTGTCGCGGATCTGAATCAAATATATTCCGCTGGCAAGATCGGAGAGGTCGATTTTGCCGCCACTCTGCGCCGTGGTGTGCAGAAGTACATTGCCATGGAGGGATACTAACGATACCTCCGCATTACCCTCGGCAGCGGTCAGTGTAAGCTCGTGATCGTTGATAGCGAAGCGCGGAGCAGTAGCGCCATCGATCGATGCCGAGCCGACGCCCTCCTCACCGTATTCTGCATAATGTCTGTCGGATTTATAGATCAAAGAGCCGTCGGGGGCATACACCTCAATATCATATATTCCGCCCGATTCAAAAGCGTGTGGCATTCCCGGATACGCTATATTTCCGTTGTAATCTCCAATCTGCTCTATAACCATCCCTCTGAAATACGAATACCAATTCGGGAGAGTCGAGGGGTAGCGATACTTTATATCCTGCACCCGGAAGGCTTTGCCCTCATAGTCAATCGACCGTATTTCTGTCACTTCAACCGGTTCGGAAATCCACGAATCGTAGCCTGCCTTATACCGTGCATTAATTTCGGAGTCACTGAACCAATGGTATGTATCGCCCTCTAGAAGATTGAAATCATATACCAATGCTTCGGCCGGTTCGAAGCGCAGGAAGTTATCGCAGTAGAACAAATTGAGCATATCTTTAGCCACTTCCATATTGCCACGGGTGTACACACGCCCATCTTCTTCGCGCATATATGCAACGATGTGCTCATCGGTCAGCCGTGGATAAGTCTGACGGGCTTTCAGATTGTGATAGGTTTTACCATCGATCTCTGTAGTGCCATCGAAGCGTTGTTCAATATCGCGATAACATTTCTCGGCTTCAAAAACATTCTCGCTTTCCCATTCGCGCTGCTTCCACAGTTTACCATCCTCAACCAACTTAGGCGAATCAGACTGAGCGGCCATCTTACCGATACTAATAATAGGTATCTTGGCAATCTCAATTTCTTGTGCCAGCTGATTTGGTCCACTAAAGGTCATATATAGCCCCTCTAGCGAATCAAATTGAAGATTTATTGAACCGATATAAACAGACGAAGTTCCGGTTTTAGAATTATAAATACATGTGGTAGCCTCAGCGTCTCTTGTCGCTTTTAAAACATATTTATCATCTTCAATCGAAAGATTATATGAAGCACTTATTTGAGGCGGATTTACATATAATTGAAGACTGGGATCACCTAAAATATGATATACTTGCTGATTAAAAAACGCATGATCATAATCACCTGAATAATGCTTTCGTACTTGCGAATGAGCAGTATTAACTAACGCTCCCAACACGTTAGTTTGTGCCGGAAAATGATCTAACTCCAACTCTATAGAACTATCAATCAGCCCACCAAATAAACTTTTGAAAAAAGCTATAGAAAAATAATCATTAGACCGTGTAAAAGAAGAGTGAGTTGCTGCTAAAATAGCCGTACAACCAGCACCGCCTATTTTTAACAACGTCTCTGCAAAACAATCAGACTGTGATGCAAAATTTCCGGTGTGACACGCAATGCTTAAAATAATCGGTGCTTTCCCCGATCCTGAAAGAGAAGATAAACGCCCTTGATTAAAATCAGATATTTTTGACCATGTTTCTTTAGAACCATGGCCGCGATAAAAAACATAGCAATTATCCTGACGTAATGCTGAAAGAATATTATTTGCGGTAATTTTCCAAGAGAAGCTTGGATGTAACAAATAATCCGGAATATCATCATTCGTTTTAAAATATCCTATAGTTTTACTACTTTCAGAACCAACAACATGGCACCAATTCTCAAACCATTTAAAAGGCAAAGTATTCGAATTTCCATTATGGAACAAACGATTGACCGTCAGACCCTTTCTTTCTGCCTCGGTTAAAACTTCTTCCGAAGTTAAACAGAATCTTCTTGTTTCCTTTCCTTCTCCATCATCGTCTTGGAAATATGCAATATGGGTAGCCGCACTTGCTGCATTACCTCTATTTTGCGTTTCATGATTAATGGTCTTATCAACCACAATTAATGCTTCGGCGTTATTCTTTACAGGGATTCGCCCATAATACAGATCCGGCACATCATCATCATCGCCGCCAGTGCATGCGTACGATATATCACTACTATACTCCCTATCATTGTAATTACCAACAAATTGGTATGTTTTAACAACGGAAGGAAGTAATTCTACATCACCCATAAGCAGTAAATACTTGAGAGTAGATGAGGCGTTCCAAAGCTCTTGAACTGTTGACTTGATACTTTCAGCTGACCAACTACCATTTTCTATTACTATTACATTATATCCCAATTTGCGTTTCCACTCAGCCAATTTATTAGTAGCTGCCGAAAGAGCGGGGTGCGATAATATTAAATACGTATCCAAACGCCTTTTTTGCAAATTAACTGGGTTTAGTGAAAATATTTTATTAATAGGTTGCTGATCGTTCCAATTTAAGGTATTTGATGATAGAAATGGGTCTTGAGGATCTAAATCATGCAACGTGCTTTCTGACACAGTAGAATTACTGTTCGAGCTTTCTTCGAAAATAACTAAGTAAGTAATTTTTTTACAAATTGCAACTTGTGAATTTGAAATATCATAATTGATCGGCCGAACTGATATGTTTAGAATTTTTCTATCTCGATACTCTTGAGATTTTCCTTCGCTTACAAAATTGTTAAGCGAAAATTCTCCAGCTCGAATAGATTGCTGTATTTCAAACGGGGTAAAATCTGATTCAAAATACTCATTTACAGATGCTAAAGGAGCTGTTTTCAATGTTATATAATCGACACTCTTCACATATAAGGTTGATCTCACCCCAGGATCAATAACGAAAGAGTCCGTCTTATAGGGCAGAGCTGGAACTCCATTACTACCCACATTGGTAAATCCAGGAAACTTCCAGACAAAAAGGTTTAATATCGAATCAACACATTCATATTCAACATTTGAAAAATCATAAGAAATTTCATAACCTTTATTAATTTGTGTTACACTAAACTTTGGCAACTGTACTGCTTCATCAGTCACTTTTCCAGAACTAAGGTCAAAAACGATCTCTGCGCTGAGTCTGGCATTAGAAAAGCATAACATCAAAATAAGAAATACTACGTACTTTTTCATACTAAGATGTTTTAAAATTAAACAATTGGTATACCTTTTGCAAAGGTAGTACTCAAAAACTAATTTTGCAAATATTTCGATATATTTTTCAAAAAAATTATTACATGTGGTTTTAAATAATAATCAAACTCTTATTTTTATCCATATTTTGGGCTACTTTGTTCTCTACACCACACTTACGCCAATAACTTTTCTATAAAGCACACAACACCAAAACGCCTCCCGCGATTTCTGCAGGAGGCGTTTTGGTGTTGTGTGTTATGTGTCAGGGTTATTTCTCTCCTTCTACGGGGCGCAGTTCGTATGAACCAACTGCCAGGGTGAAGCCCCAGTAGATGAAGGCGATTGAGGTGAGGAACGATACCATATACATATCGCTTACCCATCCTGCTTCGAGGAAGAAGAATCCGATCAGGAGCATAAGGATGCCGTTGATAATGCCGAGCCACCAGTATTTACCACCGTTTGAGCAGGCACGAATCAGCGCCTCAATGCCCCAGAAGATGAATACGAAGGCCAGGAAGTAGGGGAACACGGCTTCAGAAAGGATGATGCTGCGCACCAGCATAAAGCCGATGAACATATTGATCACACCGCCGGCAAGCCACCATCCCCAGCCGCGACCGCGGTTAGGACCGGAACCTACACAAAGCTGTACTACACCGGCAAGGATGAGCAACCATCCGAAAATTTGAGATGCGATAGCGTAACCGGCCTGAGGCCAGAACCAGTAAGCGAAACCACAAAGTACCATCAGGATACCTACGGCCAGGATCACCCACCATGCGCGGGTGCCACCGATGAAATTTGAATTTAGGGCTTTCATAATGTGTTTTGTTTTGTTAGTTGAATTTCGATTTTATGATTTTTGCAGTTGCCTTTTCTCGCATCTGCATATTTATAACATACGGACCTCGCAGATGGTTTGATTGATAATTACTTTTTTCGTAACTTTGCACACTAATTTACTATATGATATATCCTGAAAATTTTGAAATAAAGGTTGGATTTGAGGCTGTGCGCGCCATGGTGTCCGAGAAATGCGAAAGCGATCTGGGCCGACGTCGCGTCCAGGATATGACATTCTCTGACGATTACGACACCGTATGCCGTCGCACCGGGCGCGTAGCCGAATTCAAATCTATCATAACTGCTCACGAAGATTTCCCCTCGGGTGGCATACGCGACATCACTGCGCGGCTGAAATCCATCCGCCCCGAGGGCACTTTTCTCACATCTGCCGAATTTCTGGATCTGAATGTGTCG
The DNA here is from genome assembly GCA_964531245.1 of uncultured Bacteroides sp. Classification (GTDB taxonomy): domain Bacteria; phylum Bacteroidota; class Bacteroidia; order Bacteroidales; family Muribaculaceae; genus CAG-873. Next base: position 25,938 of record CAZHDH010000024.1, read on the forward strand.
CTGCGCACTATGGCAGACATTTCGTCGTTCTTTACCTCGCGTATAAGCGACGAAGGTATCACGCCCTACCCTTTGCTTGGCAGTGTGGCTGCGCATCTGGTTGCGTTTCCGGCGCTTACCGCGGCTATTGATCGTGTGGTAGACCGCTGGGGTGCCGTGAAGGATAACGCCTCGCCCGAACTTGCCGACATCCGCAGCCGCCTAAGCCGAATGAACGGCACCATCGCCTCGGTAATGCGACGGGTGATAGCCAATGCCGTGCGCGACGGCTATCTCGACCCTGACACTTCGGCCAGCATGCGCGACGGCCGCCTGGTGATTCCCGTTGCTCCGATGAATAAACGCAAGATCTCGGGTATCGTACACGACGAGAGTGCATCGGGTAAGACTGTGTTTATCGAACCTGCCGAGGTGGTTGAGGTCAACAACCGCTTGCGCGAACTTCAGATCGAGGAGCAACGCGAAGTGGTGCGTATCCTTGTTGCGCTCACATCGTCGCTGCGGCCGCACCTTGATAGTGTGCTTGACGGCTACGACCTCCTGGGGCATTTCGATTTTATCCGCGCCAAGGCTCTGTGGGCTATTGAGATTGACGGCAATCTGCCTCACATCGCCCCTGAAACACAGATGGAATGGTATCACGCCTGCCATCCTGTGCTGCGCCGCAGTCTGGAACGCCACGGCAAGCAGATCGTTCCGCTCGATATACGTCTCACCCCGCAGCAACGTCTGCTTATCATTTCGGGGCCTAACGCCGGCGGTAAATCCGTAACACTGAAAACTGTAGGCATCGTCCAGTATATGCTGCAATGCGGCTTGCTGCCACCGGTGTACGACAACTCGCACATGGGTATTTTTGAAAGTATATTCATCGACATCGGCGACGACCAAAGCCTGGAGGACGACTTATCCACCTACTCCTCTCACCTGCGCAATATGAAACGTTTGCTGGCTTCGGGCAATGCGCGCTCGCTCATCCTTATTGACGAGTTCGGCTCCGGCACCGAGCCGCAGATTGGTGGTGCCATCGCCCAGGCCCTGCTCGCGGAATTTAACGCCAAAGGGATGTGGGGGGTAATCACAACCCACTTCCAGAACCTCAAGAAATTTGCCGAGGAAACCCCGGGATTGGTCAATGGCTCAATGCTTTACGACCGTCGCGAAATGCGACCTTTGTTTGCTCTGGCTATCGGCAGCCCGGGCAGTTCGTTTGCCATCGAAATCGCCCGAAAGATCGGATTACCGGAAAGCATCATATCGGCTGCCGGGGAAATCGTGGGCAGCGATTATGTCAACCTTGACAAATATCTGCTCGACATAGCCCGCGACCGCCGATATTGGGAGAACAAACGCCAGCAAATACGCCAGAAGGAAAAACGTATCGATGACGCATTGGAACGCTATGAGGATGCGGCCGAAACCCTGCGACGCCAGCGTCGCGAGATTCTGGACGACGCACGCCGCGAGGCTTCCAAAATTCTTGACGGCAGCAACGCGGCTATCGAACGCACAATCCACGACATCCGTCAGGCTCAGGCCGAACGCCAGCAGACCCTCGATGCACGCCAACGCCTCCGCGAGCAGCGGGAAGCCTTGGCCAACGCTGTCGATGATGCCGAACCAGCGGCTCTGGCTCGCGCACCAAAGCGCAAGAAGCCTAAACAGGTTGCCGCTCAACAGGATACACGCACCGACCGCCCCATTTCGGAGGGCGATTATGTGCTGCTCGACGGAGCCGGCACACCCGGGATGGTGGAGACTGTGCGACAGAAGGACGCAGTGGTGATTTTCGGCAACTTACGCACCACCGTAAAGATCAACCGACTGAAACACACCATTAAACGTCCCGCATCCGGTGCCCAGAAAACTCCTACGCTGGTAACGACATCGACATCTGAAGCATCGCGCGAACGCCAGCTCAATTTCAAGCAGGAAATCGATGTGCGCGGTATGCGAGTTGACGAAGCTATTCAGGCCGTCACATACTTCATTGACGATGCCATACAGTTCAACGCCTCGCGTGTGCGAATACTGCACGGCACCGGCACCGGCGCGTTGCGCCAATACATCCGACAATATCTTGATACAGTAGGTCCCGTGCGCCGGTATGCCGACGAGGATGTGCGTTTCGGCGGGGCGGGCATAACAGTTGTGGAATTATGACCGACATTCAAAACACCCGGCAGACTCCGGCACCTGAACGACATCTGCTGCTGAATCTGTTTCTTACATTTATGAAGATAGGCGCATTCACCTTTGGTGGCGGATGGGCTATGATCTCTATCATCCAGCGTGAAGTGGTGGACAAACACCATTGGATAACCAAGGAGGACTTCCTGGACCTGCTGGCAGTGGCACAATCGCTCCCCGGCATACTTGCTGTGAATATATCGGTAAGCGTGGGCGACCACCTGCGCGGGTTGCGCGGCAGCATAGTGGCAGCCCTTGGCACTATCCTACCCTGCTTCCTCATCATCCTGTGCATCGCCATTTTCCTCACGCCCGACCTGATCACGCATAATCCCGTGATCTCGGCGATTTTCAAGGGAATACGTCCGGCGGTGGTGGCTCTGATCGTTGCGCCGGTGATAACATCGGCAAAAGCGGCCAATATCGGTTGGAAAACAGCGTGGATTCCGGCAGTGGTAGCCCTGCTGATTTGGTCGAAATGGCCCGTGGTATCCAATCCTATCCTGTTTATCGTCCTGGGCGGACTGATAGGCTGGTGGCAATTGCGCAACGCCAGGAAAGGAGGGGTGCGTCAATGAGCAGTTTCCTCAAACTTATCTGGAGCTATCTTAAAATAGGCTTCTTCGGGTTTGGCGGCGGCTATGCAATGCTTGCCCTTATCGAGAATGAAATAGTCACCCCGGGCTGGATCACCGAAAAGATGTTCACCGACATCGTGGCCATATCGCAGATGACACCCGGACCCATAGGCATCAATTCAGCTACGTATATCGGTTATGTAGCGCCTCTGAAAGCCATGCCGGATGCATCGCCTCTGATGGGCATTCTCGGATCGCTGATATGCACGCTGGTGGTGGTGCTTCCATCTTTCCTGCTGGTGATTTATGCCGGACACATTATTAAGAAACACCGCGACAGCGATGTGGTAAAAGGCATTTTCAATGGCCTGCGCCCGGTGGTGATCGGTCTGATAGCTTCCGCTGCCCTGATCCTTATGAATGGTGAAAATTTCGGCTACACCACACGCGACGTTCCGATCAGCATCGGAATTGCCCTGGCATCATTAGGCGTTAACCTTTTCACCAAGATTCACCCCATCCTCATTATCTGTGCAGCCGGATTGCTGGGCTACATAATTTTTTCAGGAACATTTATGAAAGACATTGAAACACGCTATCGAGAAGCACTCGAATTGCTGTTTGCTCAAGTGCCGGCATTTCATCGCGAGGGCGCGGCTGCATATAAACCCGGACTGGAGCGCATAGCCACGCTTTGCCGAGCCTTGGGTAATCCGCAGACACGCTTCAAGGCTGTGCACGTCGGTGGCACCAACGGCAAAGGCTCTGTATCGTCAATGATCGCGTCGGTGCTCACCGAGGCCGGCAACAAGGTCGGACTGTTCACATCGCCGCATCTTGTGGATTTCCGCGAGCGTTTTCGCATCAACGGCGAGATGATAACCCGCGAGGAGGTGCTGGATTTCCTCGACCGCTATCGTGCGTTGGGTTTGGATATTGAGCCGTCGTTTTTCGAACTCACCACGGCCATGGCATTCGACTGGTTTGCACGCCGCGGCGTTGATTGGGCCGTGATTGAAGTGGGACTGGGCGGCAGACTCGACTCCACCAACATTATATATCCGCGCCTCAGTGTCATTACTAACATTTCGCTTGACCATACCGCGCTGCTCGGCGACACGCCTGAACAGATTGCCACCGAAAAGGCCGGTATAATCAAGGAAAATGTACCGGTAGTGATAGGCCGCGCCGAGGGCGAGGTTATGAAGGTGTTTAACCATACGGCTGCCCAGCGGTTTGCGCTGGCGCGTTTTGCTCACAATATCCCGGCATTCACATCGGTTGAAAACCACGGTACACATTTATTATATAGAGGCACTGTATGGGGCGATATAGTTTCACCGCTCACCGGCGATTGCCAACCCGAGAATGTCAACACCGTGCTATATGCACTTGCATTCCTTCCGGGATTGACCCGCGATGATGTAGCGCGCGGAATGGAGCGTGTGATTGAAAACTCGGGATTGGCCGGGCGATGGATGACCGTAAGCCACTCACCGCTCACCATCTGCGACACAGCTCACAACCCCGGAGGCTGGGAGATACTCGGCCCACAACTGCAACGGCTTTCCGAGTACCATAACCTGAATATGGTAATAGGATTTGTGGCCGATAAGGATCTTGACTCCATAATCGACTACCTGCCACGCAATGCCAAATACTATTTTACTCAGCCCTCGACCCCACGCGCCCGCGATGCTCAATCAACAGCCGAGGCTTGCCGATTCCACGGCTTGCAGGGCGACGTATTCCCCTCTGTAAACGAAGCTTACAAGGCCGCAGCCGACGCAGCCGGAGAAACCGGTGCGGTATTTGTGGGTGGAAGCACCTTTGTGGTAGCAGATTTCCTGAGCGTCAATCACAACTTTTAACCGCCTATGGTGTTGTATTCTCAGAATACTAACCCCCTAAATTCGACCCAAATGGAATATTTATCGAATGAAAAACTTGTGATTGTAGGTGCAGCCGGTATGATCGGGTCAAATATGGCCCAGACTGCCCTGATGATGAAACTCACCCCGAATATCTGCCTGTATGATACCTACGCCCCCGGGCTGGAGGGCGTGGCAGAGGAACTGCGCCACTGCGCTTTCGAGGGTGCCAATATCACCGCCACCTCCGACGTGGCCGAAGCGGTCAAAGATGCCAAATATATCGTGACTTCAGGCGGCGCTGCCCGTAAAGCCGGTATGACTCGTGAAGACCTCCTGAAAGGTAACGCACAGATTGCCGAACAGCTCGGTAAGGACATCAAGCAATATGCTCCGGATGTGAAACACGTGGTAGTGATCTTCAACCCCGCCGACATCACCGGCCTGATCACTCTGCTCTACTCAGGCCTGAAACCCTCGCAGGTGTCAACACTTGCCGCGCTTGACTCCACACGTCTGCGCAACGAACTCGCCAAATATTTCAAAGTATCGCCCGACCAGATCCAGATGCCGCGTACATACGGCGTAGACGCCGAACAGATCGCCGACTTTGCCAGCACTAGAACCGTGGCCTCGCAGCATTTGTCTGAAATAATCTGCACCAAAGCTCGGCCCGAACAGGAATGGAACGAGATGAAACAGCGTGTGATCCAGGGCGGCAAGAATATCATTGACCTGCGTGGCCGCTCATCATTCCAGAGCCCGGCATATCTGTCAATCGAGATGATAGCGGCAGCTATGGGTGGCAAACCGTTCACCTGGCCTGTGGGCACATACGTCAACAATGGCGAATACAACCATATCATGATGGCTATGGAAACCACCGTGGACAAAAATGGTGTGACCGTAAAACCCGTCAAGGGCACTCCGCTCGAACACAAAGAGCTTGACCAGAGCTATCACCACCTGTGCACACTGCGCGATGAAGTAATCTCGCTGGGAATCATGCCCCCCATCCACGATTGGAGCAAAATCAACCCCAACCTCTGATCTGAGATAGTTTTATACTGAATAATTATGTTACATAACATATTTTCGATAATATGTTATGTAACAAAATTATTATAATACCCCTTCTCAAATATTATATGTAAATTGC
>CAZHDH010000025.1:0-29945 GCA_964531245.1 uncultured Bacteroides sp.
GGTAGCCCGGCTGTGCGGCGTATGTAGATATGAGGCTTACCCCGTCGGGGCTATATGCCCTATATTCACCTTGTATTATAGAATCGCCCTGCCATTTATAAGCATCGGTGGCGACAATCTGCCCCGTAACCGAGGGTACCAATACGGTCGAGGCGAGGAGTGAGAGTATTGTGTGTTTCATGTTCAGAGGAAGGACAAAATGTCATTTGTAAATTGTACCTCCGAGGGGAATCGAACCCCTATCTAATCTTTAGGAGAGACTTGTTCTATCCATTGAACTACAAAGGCTGCATTTGACTGCAAAGTTACGAAAAATATTTGGTTAACCCGCCAATAATAGCCGGGAAATTGCTAACTTTGCGACGTGAAACCAATCATACAATCACAATTAAAGTTTATGTGGCGCAGCTTTTTGCTCGCCATTATTCCCCTTGCGCTGCTGTGGGTATGGTTTTTTGTGGCAGATCCGATGTTGATTCTCAAGCCCATAACCAAGGATATACATATAACTATGACCCCGCATAAGGGAGTTGAAAGTGTCTTGAATTTTGAAAGCCAGCAACCCGCTGAGCAATTCGATTCGTTTATTTTCGGGTCGTCCCTCACCATATCCACCCCTGCTGCCGAGTGGGTCAAATACCTGCCAGAGGGATCGCGGCCCTATCATTTCGATGCCTCGGAAATGAGCCTTCGCCAGATGTGTGAATATCTGGAATATCTGGTTACTAAGGCTGATGTACGCAATCTGTATATTGTGCTCAACCCCGATTTGCTCAAATACGACCTGCACAATTTTGAAACAGCACCGCAGGCCACCGGCGATATGAAATATTTCCGTCAATTGATATTAAAGAGTTGGCGCAAGAGTGTGAGTCCTACTTTCGTATTAGGATTCAATGCCGCACGGCGCGCGGCGCGATGGGATTGGATTCTGAAATATACCAATACCGAGGATTTATACGTAACCGAAAATGTCGAGATTCAGCATCCCGATCCTGATTTGCTCGAAGGTGTATTTACACTCAAGGATATGCCCTTTGAAGAATATAAGCAAAGGTATCGCCCCGTGGAGTGTGAGCCGGTGCTGGAAGGCTCACAGCGCGAATATCTTGAACGTTTTGCCCGATTGCTGGCCCTGGAGGGCACAGATTACCGTATTGCTGTGGTCAGTGCTCCGCGTACAATGCCCCTTGACGGTACGGTTTTGATGAATCCGGCCGATTCCGCCGTTCTTCGCGAGATATTTGGCGACAAGTTTGTGTCGGCTCAATGGCCTACGCTTCCTTGGGCCTATGAGCAAGATGCTACCTTTGACGGATACCATTTCACTGCCGGATCGGCTGTGAAACTTCTGAAATATGTTTATAACGACTCGACACGCAATGCTCACCCCGGACGATTATGAACTTTACTTCGATTGAATTTGCATTATTTCTGCCGGTGGTGTTCGTTATCTACTGGCTGGTGCTCGGGCGGTCGCTCCGTGGGGGAAACCTGTGGATTGTGGCTGCATCATATCTTTTCTACGGATGGTGGGACTGGCGTTTCTGCTTCCTGCTCGCAGCCACTACGTTGGTCACCTTTGGCTGCGCGTTGCCCCGGCGTCATCGCCGCTGGTGGTGCACAGCCTCGATAGTTTTCAATATAGCCACTTTAATTCTGTTTAAATACTTCGGCTTTTTCGGCAACGGGCTCAGGCGGCTATTCGAAGCCGTAGGATGGGCTATGGACTGGTTTACTATAGACATACTCTTGCCGGTAGGTATATCGTTCTATACGCTCCAGGCCATAAGCTATTCGGTGGATGTATATCGTCGCGACATCGCGCCTACGCGCGATCTGGTAGCCTTTGCCGGATTTCTGTCGTTCTTTCCCCAACTTGTCGCCGGCCCTATCGAGCGGTCGACACAGCTTCTCCCTCAATTCCTTAAGCCCCGCAGATGGGACTATGACCGGGCCGTCGAGGGTATGCGTCTGATATTGTGGGGGTTGTTAAAAAAATGCGCCGTGGCAGATATGCTTGTCTGCCTCGTAGAACCGTTATGGGACAGCTATGCCGTCGACCTCCCGCTGCATGCCGCATTTTCGGCCGTAATAGCCTTTGCGATTCAGGTATATGCTGATTTCTCGGGGTATTCGGATATAGCACGGGGTGCAGCTAAGCTTTTGGGCTTTGAACTGATGGTAAACTTCCGTTTCCCGTTCTTTTCCCGAAATCTGCTCGAGTTCTGGCATCGTTGGCATATATCGCTCATGGAGTGGTTTACACGATATGTCTACATTCCGCTCGGCGGCTCGCGCAGCGGTAACCGTTTGGTCAACGTTATGATAGTATTCCTGTTGTCGGGCTTGTGGCACGGAGCCAACGTATGCTATGTGGTATGGGGAGCCACGTGCGGTCTGTTCTATATAGCCACGATGCTTGCCGGGGCGCAGCGTCATAATCCCAAGAAAGAGGAAATCGGAAACCGCAGCAACCTATGGCAGATGGTTCTGACCTTCATATTGTTCGCAATACCTATGGTTTTCTTCCGTTCGCCCAATTTGGATATTGCCATAACATCGTATGCAAGAGTGGGCTGGAAATCAGGTGTATTATTCGCGCTGATGATCGGCGCGGCATACGTCATATCTCGGGTGCGAATGCGTTTCAATTTTACCGCCATATTCAGTGTGATTGTATTGCTCGGTGCGGTGTGTTTTTGGGTGCGTCCCGATTGGTTTTATACCGTATTCTTCCTGCGTCGCGGTATGATAATGGCACTGCTTATGTTTATGGTAGAGTGGCGCGCGCGTCATCTCAGCTTCGGATTGTCAATCGTACCCCGTAGGCGTTGGATTCGCATTGCCGCTTATCTGGCTTTGTATCTCCTCATAATTTCTTCGGCGGCTGAGAGCGACGAACCTTTCCTTTATTTCCAATTCTGAGCTGTGCCTGAACCGAAACTTTCCATAGTAGTGCCTGTCTATAATCGGGCGGCTATCGTTGAGAAAACCCTTGACAGCATAGCTGCGCAAACCCTGCGGCCGCTTTCGTTGATATTAGTAGACAATAATTCCACCGACGGCTCCTTAGCCGTTTTGGAAAAATGGGCCAATAGCCATCGTTCCGGAGATTTCAACATACAAGTGCTTAAAGAAACCACTCCCGGACCAGGTGCGGCCCGCAATGCAGGTCTGGATGCAGTGGTTACCGATTGGGCGATGTTTTTCGATTCAGACGACCTTATGTCGCCCGACCACTGCGCTCGCGCTATGGCTACAGCTGAAGCAAATCCGCAGGCGGGTGTCGTAGGCTGGGATCTGTGGCTGCCTGGACCGGGTGGCGCATCGCGCTATCGCCCATTTGTCACAAAAGATATGGTGCGGGCAAATATCTTTGAGTCAATTTTTTCCACACAGCATTATATGGCTCGTACACAACTGCTAAGGCGGGCAGGAGGCTGGAGCACGGCCGGAAGTGTTGCAGAAGACGCAGAGCTTGGCAACCGTATCCTGATGCTTCACCCCGTATGTGTGAGGATGGAAAGCCGTGGCGAGACTGTCACAGTGGTTCCTGCCCCCGAATCGCTGATGCGTGGTTTTGCTGGAACTCTCGCGGCACTCGAACCCGCCCTTGAGGCCATTCGGCTACAGCTGCCCGAAAAGCAGCGACATTGGATAGATCTGCAATATATCTGTGCCGCCTGCGGATGGGCGGCTTCAGATGCTCAAGGGCAAGTGAAGGTAAAAAATATGATTTCGCGCCAACCATTTTTTCGGCGGATTTTATTCCGTATGTTTTACTATTACGGACGAGGTGGCGGCAGAGGTATCGGTCGGATATACAGGCTGATAACCCCTGAAAAATAGATGAGGTGGCCTATATCGCATTTTTTTTGGTCTAAAAATTGAAAAAATATTAAGAAATATTGTATTAGTCAAAATTTTCAGCTATATTTGCCAAAAATTTATAATTCCAAAAAATTCTAACCCGCATTATCATGAATAAGACTGAACTCATCAATGCAGTAGCTGAAAAGACTCAGCTCACCAAAGCTCAGGCTCGTGAAGCTGTCGACGCTACTCTCGACGCTATCGGTGCAGCTCTGGCCAACAATGAAAAAGTAGCCCTCCTCGGTTTCGGCACTTTCGCTATCAACGAAAAACCCGAACGCACCGGCATCAATCCCCGCACAAAAGAAACCATCACCATCGCCGCTCGCAAATCTGTGAAATTCAAACAGGGCAGCGAGCTCGGTGATAAAATCAAATAAGCACTTCCCTCATACAAAATCAAAGAGCAACCCGATGCGGGTTGCTCTTTGATTTTGTATGAGGGGCGAACGCTTACGTGGTGAGCAGGGCGTCAAGCGCGGCCAGTCGCGCCATAGCCTGTACAACCGGCACAGCGCGGGGTAGGGCACACACATCGTGCCGGCCGCGTGGTTGCAGCTGCGTGGATAGTCCCGAGCGATTCACGGTGTTTTGTGGACGGCCAAGGGTGGGTATAGGCTTGAAACCCACGCGGAACGTTATTGGCATTCCATTGGATATTCCTCCTTGAATCCCGCCCGAATTATTTGAGGCAAGAGTAATTCCTCCATCTTGATCAGGGATGAAGGGGTCGTTCAAATCGCTTCCGAAGCCACAGCAACCATCGAAGCCCATACCATAGTCGAAGCCGTGGGCGGCATTGATGCTCAGCATCGCAGCCCCAAGATGTGCGTGCAGCTTGCCATATACAGGATTACCCACACCGGCCGGCATTCCCGTAATAATTCCTCCGACAATACCACCCACGGTATCGCCGCAAGCAGCCGTCTCTTTGAGCAACCGGCACATTTTATCCGCAGCATCAGCATCAGTGCAATATATGGGATTATGCCATACGTCAGATTCATACACATAGTTACAATCGGCTACAATGTTACCTATTTGACGGGTATAAGCTATGCAATGAATGCCGCGGGCCGACAAAGCCCAATCTGCAATAGCTCCGGCGGCCACGCGCAAAGCCGTTTCGCGAGCCGAGGAGCCCCCCCCTCCGCGTGGGTCGGTATGACCATAACGGGCGGCGTAAGTATAATCGGCGTGCGAAGGCCGATATACCTGCGCGATATCATCATAATCGTGGCTGCGCGCGTCTGTATTTCTGATTATGAAGGCAATGGGTGCCCCGGTGGTATGCCCCTGATATATGCCCGAGAGGATTTCCACCTCGTCGGGTTCACGTCGGGGCGAGCCGAACGCACCACCGGGTGCCCGGCGCTGCATAGCTACGCGCAGCGAGTCGAAGTCGGCAGCCACACCTGAGGGCATACCATCCAGGATAGCGCACAGTGCGGGTCCGTGACTTTCGCCGGCTGTGGTGAGTCGCAGGGTGTGGCCAAAGGTATTCATTCTGTATCGGCGGTTAGGTCGGCAACGCTGCCACGGGTGTACTCAATGAGCTGCGTCGGGTTGATCTTGAATTGCAATCCGCGTTGGCCCGCACTTACATATATATATGGGTAATTGGTGGCCGTGGAATGATAGAATGTGGGGAAAGCTTTTTTCATACCTATCGGCGAGCAACCACCGCGGATGTATCCCGTGAGGCCCAGAAGATCTTTCATGTGCAGCAGTTCAACCTTTTTGTATCCGGCTGTCTTGGCTGCTTTTTTCAGATCAATCTCGCTTCCGCCGGGCACTACGCACACAAAAAAGTCGTGAGGGCCGGCGGTGAGTACGATGGTCTTGAACACCTGTTCGATTGGCTCGCCTAACGACTCGGCTACATGGTCGGCCGCCAGATTATTCTCGTCCACTTCGTAGGGGATAAGCTCGTAAGGAATCTTAGCGCGGTCAAGCAATCGGGCCGCATTTGTTTTTGCCGGTCCGTCGGCAGATTTTTTGCTCATTGTGGGTCGTAGATGGAATTGAGCACCGCTGCCAGACGCAATCCGCCGCGTAGCAATTGCTGTTCGATCACCGGAGTCCAGCGTGCAATGTGATTATAGCTTACCTTGGCGCCCGGCTGGAAATAGATATACACTTGGCGAGCAATGTTATAAGTCTCTTTACTCCATGTTTCGGGATCGCCGGCTGTGATTTCTGCAATCTGTTCAGGAGTGGCGCGGTCAATCTGCTGTTGCCATTCCGTATAGCTCCATTTGTGGCCGGCCTCCACCAGGTTTGAGTCCCAGATATGGTGCAGATTGGTATCGGTGTTGAAAAATTTTAGTTTCACCTTATTGCCGCCAAGGTCCTCCAGGCGTCCCATGTGCATGGGCTGATGCAGGTCGCCCATACAGTGCACCAGAATCTTCATCGCCAATGCCGACTGCTCCGGGGAGAGAACAGAATCGCGCAACAGTGAAATCTGAGACGCGATGGCTGTGGTTACATCGCCCTTTTCATTGCGGGGCATACTTTCGTATGTCTCCATCGGGTCGATATTGCGATAATGCCAGGTCTTTGTGTAAGCGTAATCGTTGGTATGCGATGCGTTGTCAAGCCAGTTGGCCCAATACACCATAGATTTTCCGTCGAGGATAGAATCCACGGCAGCGCGGGTGCGCTCCGTGAGGTGCTGTTCGGCTATATATGCTGTGACATCGTGGCCCTTTTGGCTCCAGGCCGAGGCCGACAATGCTGCCGATAATGCTATTGCAGATAGTAAGAAATGTTTCATTGCGATTATTTTTTAGCAAAGGTAGCGTTTTTTGTGCACCATACCAAAAAAATTGACTACATTTGCACAATCCAAACAAATGCGTTATGTTAGACATCAGCGAAATTTTCAATGCCGCCGCCGTTCTTAAAGGCGTTGCCCGCAAAACAGATATAATCCCAGCCAACCGTCTGGACACCGACTGTCAGCTGTATCTTAAGACCGAAAACCTTCAGCTCACCGGATCGTTCAAGCTCCGCGGCGCCTATTACAAGATTTCCCAGCTTACCGATGAGGAAAAATCACGTGGCGTGATTGCTTGCTCGGCCGGTAATCATGCTCAGGGTGTTGCCCTGGGAGCTACGCACAACGGTATCAAATCGCTGATATGTCTGCCCGACGGCGCACCTCTCTCAAAGGTTGAGGCCACCAAAGGGTATGGTGCCGAGGTTTGCCTGGTGCCCGGCGTTTACGATGATGCCTATGCCAAGGCGCTGGAACTCCGCGACCAGTATGGCTACACATTCGTGCATCCATTCGATGATGAAAAAGTGATTGCCGGACAAGGCACCATCGGTCTTGAAATTCTTGACCAACTGCCTGATGTCGAGGCTGTCGTGGTGCCTGTGGGTGGCGGTGGCCTGATTTCAGGCGTGGCTTTTGCCATTAAAACGTTACGTCCGGATGTCAAGGTTTATGGTGTGCAGGCTGCCGGCGCTCCGTCTATGGAGCAATCTCTAAAAAAGGGCGAGAGCGTACACCTGGATTCCGTGTCCACCATTGCCGACGGCATTGCCGTGAAACAGCCCGGTGTCAACACCTTGGAACTCTGCCGTAAATACGTAGATGAAATAGTGACTGTCACCGACGACGAAACTGCCGCCGCCATCCTTGCCCTGATGGAGCGGCAGAAAGTGGTGGCTGAGGGTGCCGGTGCCGTTTCCGTGGCCGCTGTCCTCTTCCATAAGCTGCCCGTCGAGGGTAAGAAAGTGGTGTGCATAGTATCCGGTGGCAATATCGACGTGAATATGCTCAACCGCGTAATCACCCGCGGCCTTACCAAAAGCGGACGTCATTATACATTTATAATAGACCTGTTCGACAAGCCCGGCCAGCTCAGCGGCGTGCTCCAAGCAATAGCCGGCGAGGGTGCCAACGTGATTTCCGTGACCCACGAACGTGCCAACTCAAACTCGGCCGACATCAACGGATGCACAATCCGTCTCGAACTTGAAACCCGCGACCGCGACCACATCAACTCCCTGCGCGACACCATGACCCAAGCCGGCTTCACCGTGCTTAATTGAAAATATCACCACAACCGCCAATAAAATTTTTCTTTTTTTATTGGCGGTTGTAACTTTTGGGGAATTGCTGCGTCATATAGGGTATGATAACTTTAGAAAACATCAACAAGACATACCCCGGCGCTGTGCCCCTGCATGTGCTCAAGGATATAAACCTGCATATCGGCAAGGGTGAACTGGTGTCGATTATGGGCGCATCCGGTTCGGGGAAGTCTACATTATTAAATATACTCGGCATACTTGATACGTATGATACCGGCGAATATTATCTGGATGGCAGGCTTATTCGCAATCTCAGCGAAAACCAGGCGGCTGATCTGCGCAACCGTTTGATCGGGTTTGTATTCCAGTCGTTCAATCTCATAAATTATAAGTCGGCTTTGGAAAATGTGGCCCTGCCGCTTATGTATCAGGGCATAAGCCGTCGCAAACGTAATGCGCAGGCAATGGAGCAACTCGAGCGTATGGGGTTGGCCGACCGCGCCTCGCATCTGCCCGGCGAGATGAGTGGCGGACAGCGCCAGCGTGTGGCCATTGCTCGTGCGCTGGTGACGCGTCCGGCGGTGATTCTTGCCGATGAACCCACCGGTGCGCTCGATTCCAAGACCTCGAAGGAGGTTATGCAGGTGTTCCGCGACCTTAACGCCGACGGGATGACAATTGCCATCGTGACACATGACCCCGGGGTAGGGGCCGCTACCAACCGTATTATCAAAATAGTAGACGGACGCATTTCGGACGATGTTTGACCTTTTTAGCGAAATAAAGCAGAGCTTGCGCAACAATCGTACCCGCACGCGTCTCACCGGTGTGGCCGTGGCGTGGGGTATATTTATGCTCATAGTGCTGCTCGGGGTGGCTCAGGGAGTAGTGAATTCGTTCAACTCCAATGTGGGCGGAGGAAAGTCCGATGAGATGTCGGTGTGGGGTGGCCGCACGTCGGTGCCTTACGGCGGATATAAAGATGGGCGCCGCATTACCTTGAAAGACCACGACGGGGCTATGCTCACCGAAAAAGTCGAGGGTATATACGAGGTTGTGCCCACAGCGTCGTCGTCGGCCAAGATAACGTCGCTGAAAGCATCTGTCAATGGTTTTGATGCCGTGTATCCCTCGGCCGGAAGTGATTACACGATGCTTGCCGGGCGCTTTATTAACGATCGCGACATAGCCGAACGTCGCCGAGTGATGGTGCTCAGAGACCGCTCGGCCAGATTGCTGTTTGATTGTCCCATCGAGGAGGTGCCGGGGCACACTGTCACCTGTATGGGACTTTCATGGACCATCGTGGGTGTGTATAAACATAGGTGGGAGGGTGCGCGCTACGTGCCTTATACCACTTACAAGGCTCTGAGCGGATTCAACGACGATGCCAGCGAGCTAAAGGTGCGCGTACACGGCCTTACATCCGAGGAAGACGGCAACCGTGTGGAGCAAGAACTCAAAGAGGCCCTTGCTACCGCCCACCAATTCAATCCCACAGATCGCAACGCCATTTGGATCTGGAACCGTTTCAGCAACTATGTCAAATCTGCCAACGGCCTTAATATCCTGATGATTTCAGTGTGGACCATAGGTGTGTTTACGCTGCTCAGCGGCATTATCGGTGTCAGCAACATTATGTTTGTGTCTGTGCGCGAACGCACCCACGAGATTGGTGTGCGCCGCGCCATTGGTGCCCGTCCGCGCAACATCCTCACACAAGTAGTGGCTGAGAGCGTCGTGATTACCACGATGTTCGGCTATATAGGAGTGGTATTGGGAATGATTGTGCTTCAGGTGCTTGATTTCTTTATGAGTCAGAGCGACGGCAATGCACCGCTTGAAAATCCCACGGTGGATATTTCGCTGGCGTTGCAGGTCACAGCAGTGCTCATCATAGCCGGCGCGCTTGCCGGATTGTTCCCTGCGCTCAAAGCCCTCAAAGTTAAACCCGTTGAAGCCCTTAGAGACGAATGAGATTTACAATTTTCGATCCCGAAAACTGGCGCGAGATTCTTGCCACCCTCGCGCGTAACAAGACCCGCACGTTTCTCACCGCGTTCGGTATATTCTGGGGCACGGCGATGCTTGCCATGCTATACGGCGGATCTCACGGAATGGAGGGTATGCTGCGGCGTGAGTTTGCAGGTATGGCCACTAACAGCGGCTATTTGGTGCCCGGCAGTCGCTCCGTATCATATAAAGGATTTAACAAAGGCTCGTCGTGGTCGCTCACCCTTAACGATGTGCGCAACATC
Source organism: uncultured Bacteroides sp. (assembly GCA_964531245.1). Taxonomy (GTDB): domain Bacteria; phylum Bacteroidota; class Bacteroidia; order Bacteroidales; family Muribaculaceae; genus CAG-873. The sequence continues at coordinate 10,182 of CAZHDH010000025.1, forward strand.
CGCGCACATGCTCCGGCTGTGGATGCCGTAGCCGCGGTAGCCAGGGCGCGTGGCAGCGGCGTTTACGGCACCCGTAGCAAATCGGCCACCGTGATAGGTGTGGATGAGGATTATAGCAGTCTGATGATTCCTGTGGTGCTTGAGGGGCGGTTTATAAATCCGGCCGACATAGCATCCGGAGCCAAAGTGCTGGTGCTGGGCAAAAATGTAGCTTCCGATCTATTTGGTGGTGAGTCGCCCGTTGGTCGCTACGTGTCGCTTAACAGTGTATATTATAAGGTGGTGGGAGTCGTTGACCAGATGTCGGAAATAAGTATCGGCGGACGTATGGGCGAGTCGTATCTCATCCCCCTCACCACGTTGCAGAATACTTTCAATATGGCCGAAAACATCCATTTTGTGGTATTTTCCGCACCGGCCGGCAAGAGTCCCAAAGAAAACGAAACGTTCCTGCGGCGCTATTTGGGCACAGCCCACACCTTTGATCCCGACGATACCAATGCCCTTGATTTCGAGGATATTGCCGAACAATTTGAAATGATCGGAGTATTATTTTACGGCATTACCATCCTGGCCCTTTTTGTTGGTGCGGGGTCGCTGATGGCCGGTGTGATAGGCGTGGGCAACATTATGTGGATCATAGTAAAGGAACGCACGCGCGAGATTGGCATACGTCGCGCTATCGGGGCACGCCCCTTCGACATCATGGCTCAAGTGCTCTGCGAGGCTATTGTGCTCACCCTTGTGGCCGGTACCATGGGTGTGTGCTTTGCAGCGATAGTGCTGGGATTGGCGGATCATTTCACTTTTGATGCTCTGCACGGCTATGCCGGTTTTGAAATATCGTTCCACTCAGCTATAATTATTGTGCTCACATTTTTCATCCTCGGGTCGGCTGCCGGTGTCATTCCGGCACTGCGTACCCTCAAGATAAAACCGATCGAGGCCCTAAACGACAAATAATAACACCAGTATATGAAAAAGTTTTTTCGTGCTCTGCTCTGGATTCTTCTTACTGTTATAATCCTCGGCACATTCTATTTCCTGTATCAGAACTCGCGTCCTAAAGAGGATCAATTCGACACCCTCACCCCATCTACCGGCTCGATAAGCCGCACGACGGTGCTCGCCGGTAAGATTGAACCCCGCGATGAAATTGAGATCAAACCTCAGATTTCCGGTATCATTTCCGAAATTATGGTTGAGGCCGGCGATATGGTGCGCGAGGGCGACATAATCGCTCGTATCAAGGTGATACCGGATGCTTCGTCGCTGTCATCGGCTCAGTCGCGCATCAATTCGGCGCAGATTGACCTCGGCGATGCTGCCGTGAAATGGCAACGCGACAGCATGCTTTATGCTCGCAAGGTGATTGCTCGCGAGGAAATGGAAAATACCCGCAAAACATACGACAAAGCCCGTCAGGAACTCGAAGCCGCCCGCGATGTTTATCGTATCGTGCGCGAAGGGGTGTCGCAGTATAATGCGTCAGAGAGTAATACGATGGTGCGAGCCACTATCACCGGTCTGATTCTTGATGTGCCCGTCAAGGTGGGTTCGTCCGTTATCCAGGCTAATACTATGAACGATGGCACCACTATCGCTACAATTGCAGATATGAACAATCTGATTTTCAAAGGTAATGTGGATGAAACCGAGGTGGGACTGCTTCACGTCGGCCTGCCGATGGATATTTCGATAGGAGCACTCCCTGATGTGCATCCGGCCGGTGTAATAGAATACATTGCTCCGAAAGGTAAGGAGGACAGCGGTGCCAACAGTTTTGAAATCAAGGCAGCCCTGACATTTGATTCAATCACCGGTCTGCGTGCCGGTTATAGCGCTAATGCCACAGTTACTCTTGCCGAGGTGAAAGATGTGCTCACTGTGCCTGAAAGCGCAGTGGAATTTCGCGGCGACTCTGCCTTTGTGTATGTGCGCACCGATTCGCTTCCCAAGCCCGTGTATGAACGCCGTGCTGTGTCTACCGGGATGAGCGACGGCATAAGCATTGAGATTAAAAACGGTATCGACTCAACCGCCGTACTTCGCGGTGCCAAACTTTGATGTGTTATGAAGCTGTTTAAGTTTTTGACTGCTATTGCATTGGCTTGCGTGGGAGGTGTCGGAGCACGTGCCGACGTGTGGTCGCTGGATAGCTGTGTGGCATACGCCATAGAGCATAATATCAACGTGCGCCAATCCGTAATCAACGCGCGCCAGAGCCAGGTGGAACTCACCTCGGCCAAAAACGCCTTCCTGCCGCAGGTGCAGGGGTTCGCATCGCAAAATTTCAGCTTCGGGCGCGGCCTCACCGCCGAAAATACATACGCCGACCGCAACACCTCGAGCTTTGCGGCAGGCGCTCAGCTGTCGATGCCCCTATTCAGCGGTTTGCGGAATCTGCGCACCAAGCAACGTGCCGAAACCTCATTGCTTGCCGTGCTCGAACGCTCTGAGGCTGCCAAAGATGATGTGTCGCTTAACGTTATGGCTTTGTATCTTCAGGCACTGTATGCGTCGGAAATGGTTACGGTCAACCGCCTTAATCTAAACATCTCGCGTGATGAACTCGCACGGCGTAATGCCCTGCTCGAAGCCGGCAAGATTGCCGAACTCGATGTCTACGAGGCGCGCGCTCAGGTGAGTCGCGACGAGCTATCGCTGGTAAATGCCTCCAACGATAGTGTTTTAGCTGTGCTCGACCTTAGCCAGACGCTTAATCTTCCCGAAGGTGTGATTATCGAACCTTCACCCCTTCAGGCCGAATACGGTCCCGTGATGTCGGCCCAGGAAGTATGGCAGGCTGCCAATAGCATCAATCACGCCGTGCGCGCCGATAATCTTGATGTACGCGCCGCAGAGCAGGCTGTGAGCGTGGCTAAGACCGGTTGGATTCCTACATTATCGTTCAACGCCGGATTGTCTACAAACTACTACCGCACCACCGGTTTCAATAACGAATCGTTCGGATCGCAGATGCGGCACAATTTCGCACAGTCGCTTGGTTTTTCGCTTTCTGTACCTATCTTTGATGCCTTCGGCACGCGCAACAATGTACGCCGTGCCCGTCTGCAACACGAATCGGCTCTTTTGACCCTCGAAAACACGCGCCTCAATCTGCGCAAGGCCATTGAGCAGAGCCATGCCCAGGCTGTCGCCGCCGCTAAAAAACAGATTGCAGCCGAAACTGCCGCTGAATCGGCTGCCAAAGCATTCGAGGCAATGCAGGTGAAATATGACCACGGGCGTGCCACTCCCACAGAATTTGCCAAGGCCAAGACCGACTATATGACAGCCTTGTCAGAACAAGTCCAGGCCAAATACGAAACCATCCTGCGCACCCGCATCCTCACCTTCTACGCCCGCGGTAGGGAATAAGAGCTTGTTTTTAAGATAAAATTACGGTCAGAGAGCTATGTGAATCGCACTCTGACCGTAATTTTTATATATGCTGATCTGTGATATATTGAAATCAAAAATAGCTCATATCACAAAATTCTATGTAAAATATGATTTGCCAACAGTCTCGGTTGTGCGGATGTGGAAAATTGGTGCGGTAGTGCGTCTTCTGCTGGCAATTTGCTAAAATTCTAATATTTTAGGTGGTTTATTGTTATTATTCCATAAAAATGTTGTAACTTTGTGACCGCTATGATGCGATATAACTCTTAAGTCTATAAATAAATTCTACCAATCATATAAACTAAAATCACCATTTAAGGATGAAAAAGATTGTTTATTCCCTTGTGGGATGTGCCGCGATTCTGGCTGTGGGAACAGCCCAGGGTAGCGATGCCGTGTCGCAAGCTCTAAGCACCCTGGGGATTGTATCTCCGCTGTCCAATGATGGACATAACGATGACGCTTATCTGCGTCTGGGTTCTCCTACCGATTTCTATCCTGCATTCAATTCAGAGACCGGTTTTGTAGATATATCATTCACTGCGCCCGGCTCGGCTTGGTGGTCGGATGATTACGAATACCTCACTGATGAAGAAAAGGCTGAAACTTCCTTCACCATCAAGTTATTTCGCAACAAAGGTTCATATTTTGACGAGGCCGAAGCAGAACTCATTAAAGAATATGAAAACGTAAAATGGCTCGATGACATTATCTGTACCGATGACGCCGAGCTTGAGCACGGTCAGCGCTACTGTTACTGTGCAGTGGGCGAATTATACGGCCGCCTTGGCGATCGTGCTACATATAATGTTCTGGTCGGTTATCAAATTGATGCCGCTACCAACTTCTCTGTAAGGAGCGGTGAAGGTGGCGGCCGTAACGTCGTTATCTCGTTCACCGCACCTACCACTTGTGCCGATGGCAAATACATTATTCCCGAGAATGTTACCATTCCTTATATCGAAATTACCCGTCGTGTCTCTGACGATTGGTACTCTGATCCTACAGTGATCAAGACCTTTGAAAATGTTAAGCCCGGCGAAGATCTTTCATATACCGATGAGGACGAGGCTCTGGAAGACGGCACTACATATCAGTATCGTCTGCGCCTGTTCTTTGACGGTCAGGAACAACTGTACTATACAAACTTTGAAGAAGTGTTCGTGGGTAACGACCTGCCCCAGGCTCCCTCTTCAGTGCAGGCTATGCTCCAGCCCGATGGCTCGGTTAAGGTTACTTGGGAAGCTCCCACCGAGGGCGTTCATGGCGCGTGGTTCGATCCCGAACATGTTACCTATAAAGTGGAACGCGGATGTGGTGTATCCACTTGGGATATCACTTGGGAAGTAATTGCCGATCAACTCACCGAAACCGCTTTTATTGATGAGGGTATCGTTGAAGAAGGCTCATATTTTTATCGTGTAACATCGCAGCTCGACGGCAAGGATTCCGAGAATATGAACACATACTCGGCAGTAGTGGCCGGTCCGCCCGCTCCCTTCCCCTTCGTTGAAAGCTGGCCCGATGCCAAGGCCACACATAGCACCTGGGATAAGTCGTCCTCATGGACTGTTTATTCTCAGACCTCAATGGCTTATTATGATGAAAACGGCGAATACACCAGCGTTAATATTTTCCCTGCTGATGCAGATGGTGGTCTCATCTACTTCTATCCCTCATATTATGATAATGCCGGCGATGTAGCTAACCTCACATCCGGTCGAATTTCGCTCGAAGGTGCCGTAAATCCCATCCTCCGATTCATGTATTTCGACCTTGATACCCGCGCTTCTGACAATACTATCCAGGTGCTTGTGTCGGCCGACGGTGGCGATTTCGTAGCTCTGGAAGGCGATGCGCTCTCCAATTTCGCTCACGACAATACTTGGGCTGCTTGCGTGTTCAGTCTGGCCGATTTTGTTGGCAAAGCTGAGTATATCCAGGTGCGTTTCGCTATCACAGTCGGTAGCCTCGAGCGTCAGTCGTTTATCGACTGTATTGAAATTCGTGATGCACGTGATGTTGATCTCGCCGTCACTTCAGTGGCTTCGCCGGTTAAATTCTATCCCGGTGCCAAAATGAATGTAACTGTGGGTGTGGCTAATCTCGGCGACAATGATTCCGACGCATTCCAACTCAAACTCACAATAGGCGACGAAGAACTCGGCTATGCAAATTGTGAAAGTGTTAAAGCCAACGCCACCGCTACCGTGGTGGTTCCCGTAACCATCCCCGACGCAGCCGCTGCCGGTGATAACGAAATCACTGCTGAAGTAGTGGCCGAAAAAGACGCTTCTTCTGATAATAACACCGGTGCCCAGGCTGTTGAAGTGGTGGCTCTCCCCGCTGCCGCAAACCTTGCCTTCGACATAGACACCCACATCTTCTCGTGGGACGCTGCTGACGAGCTCCCCTTCTTTGATGGTTCTGTGACGGTAGTTGAGAATTTTGAAAACTATGAAGACTGCACAAACGAGTCATTCGGTCAATGGACTGTGATTGACGGCGACGGCGAATCAACATTCCCCTTACCCGGTGTTAATGATTATTATCCCAACCAGGGCCGTGAGACCGGTGGCTTTGTGTTCACTCCTTCAAATTATAATGCAGGCTGGGATACTCCCACAGCGGGCGGCAAGTGTTTCATATTCCCCGGTTGCTCCTGGTATGCTAACGACTGGCTCATTTCGCCGGAACTCGACGGTACAGCCCAAACAATTTCGTTCAAGCTTGCCACTGCGCCTACTGAAGTGATATCTTGGATTTCAGAAAGCTATGAAATCTGTATTTCTTCCACTACCCCCACAGAGGATGCCTTCACAGTGCTTACATCTGAAAGCATCGACAGTGAGATAAATTGGGAGACTGTAGAATTTGAGGTCCCCGAAGGCACTAAATACTTCGCGATCCACTACACCAGATATTACGGTGATATGCTGGCCTTCTGCGACTTCAGCTTCCGCACCGGTTCGGGTCTCAACTCTGATCCCACCGAATTTGTAGGCTACAATCTTTATTGCAATGACGAGAAGGTGAATACCGACGCCATTGAAGGCACCCTGTTCTCGTTCCCCGAAGGCGTAACTCCAACCAACGGTCAGTATGTAGTGAAAGCCGCATATAACAATGCTGAATCGGCAGCTTCCGATCCGGTTGAAGTTGTTATCGCAGCTGTTAGCTCGGCCGTAGTCGACGGCAACCTCATATCTTGCGACGGTGGCAACCTGGTAATCAACGCCACAGGCAATTATCAGGTGGTGACCATCGGTGGTCAGACCATAGCTTCCGGTAGCGGTGCTACCAGCCTGTCACTTTCGCAGGGTGTGTACGTGGTGTCTGTTGATGGCCAGATTTTCAAAGTTGCTGTTAAGTAAACCGTAACATATATAATAATGTAATGATATGTCGTTGTCTCTCCGGGGACAACGGCATATCTCTATGAATAAATTATATGAAAAATAAAGTTTTCAAAGCATTGTGTGCCATATCTGTGACGGTAATGGCCGCACCTGCTTTTACACACGCCGAAGCGCCTGTGATTCACGGTAATATCATTGGCCCGGCGGCGTGGGTCGACTATACTTCCGGCATCTATAGCTTCAAGGCTGAAAGCCCCGTGAGTCTGACTCTTGAAAAAGAAAGCAGATTTATAGGTGTGAACGGTGGTGGCGACTGTCTCAACGGATTGTATTATTATGTCAGCAATAATGACGGTCTGGGTGAGCTATTCAATTATCGTATGTATGTTTACGATGCCGACACTTGGATTCCGAAAAATAATTTCCGTGTGCCCGGCAACGACCACTCCCTCGATTTTTCCCTCGACCCCGCAACCGGTCGTTTCTACGGCTCGTTCACTACTGACGATGAGCAGTATCAATTTGGTTGGATGAACCCCGCCGATGCTGTTTTCAATCCGATTATCGCCACCGATGGCGGTTATCCCGTAGTGGCAGTAAACAGGTATGGTGCCGTATATGCAATCGACAGCCGGGGCGATGTGCTCAGCATCAACACCTTTGACGGAAAAGCCACCAAGGTGCTCTCAACCAATCTGGCACCCGCCGGGCTGCAGACCGGATGTTTCGACCCCTGTGGCAGTGCCGATGTGCTTTACTGGTGTTACCGAAACTCAGAAGACCAAACATATCTATACTCTATCGACCTGAGCAAAGGCGCGCCGAGTGGTGTGACCCTTCTGGGTGCTTTCCCTCAGCAGGAGGTGGTGACCGGTGCTTATATCCGCCCCGCCGCAGATGCCTTTGCAAATGCACCGTCTGTTGTTGAAAGCCTCACGGCCACCCCTGCCGGCAAGCAGACCAAGGTTAGCTTTACTTTACCCTCCGCCACTGCCGGCGGCGCCAGCCTTGAGGGTAAGAGTCTGAGCTATGTTCTGGTTACCGACGGCGTGATGCCCGCATCTGTGGCTACCGCCCGGGCCGGACAGACTGTTACATTGAATCTTGACCTACCGCAGGGTGAACACACCGTGGCTGTCACCGTGGCCGACGGTGAGCAGATCGGTCAGCCGCAGGCTTTGACCGTATATGTCGGTTCAGACACTCCCAACCCGGTCGCCGACATTAAGACATCGCGCAATGGCAACGATTTTGTAGCTACCTGGACGGCTCCCGCCGAGGGTGCCAACGGCGGCTCGATTAACACTGACGCACTCACCTACGAAGTTAAGTTCTATAACGGTGTTTCATACGAAGTTACCTCAGTAACAGAATGCGCATTTACCAAAACATTCGTGTCGGCAAAGCCCGTCAACTGCTTCATTGAAGTTACCGCCGTAGATGGCAACCTCAAAAGCGAAGTCGCCGTTTCCGATCCCGTAATGATGGGCGACGGCTATGCGTTGCCTTTCTCTACCGACTTCAAATCCTCCGATTCTGCGGCCGACTTCATGGCCTGGGATGCCAACGGTGACGGTGTGACATGGATTTACGAGTCGATATTCGAGGATATGCGCACCAACTATAAATACACCGATGGTGATATGGACGACTGGGTGTTCACTCCCATTCTCGCGCTTGATACCGACAATTTCTACCACGTCCGCTTCGACGCTAAGACTGCCGGGCTGGCTTACGAGGAACTTATGGAGGTGTGTGCCGGACTGCAGCGTCTGCCCGGGGATATGACTCTGAATATTATGCCCGTTACCACCTTTTGCGGCACTGAAAATAAGACATACGATGCTTATTTCTCAGTGGAGCAGGCCGGCAACTGGAGCGTAGGTTTCCACTCAGTTACCCGCGGCAATAATTTCTATATCGCTATTGACAATCTCACGATCGAATGTGGCGGTAAAGCGTCTGCTCCCGCTGCTGCTCAGCTGCTTGTGGCTCACCCATACGCTACCGGCGAACTCAAATGCGACATTGACGTTACAGCCCCGAGTGTCAGCGTCAATGGGATCCCTCTCACCGGCAATCTTTCCGCATCTCTTTTGCGCTCCGGTCGTCAGGTAATGGAAATAAATGGTATAGCCCCCGGTGCCGAATTCAAGTTTGAAGGTGTTGCCGGTGCACAAGGCACCAATATCTTCCAGGTAGTGTTTAAGAACGCCGATGGCAGCGGTATGCCTGCGCAAGTCGAGGCCTATATGGGTGTAGATGTCCCCGGCGCGCCTGAAAATGTCAATGTCGTGATCAATAACAAAGGTCTGCCCGAAATCAGTTGGGACGCACCCAAAACAGGTGCTCACGGTGGTGTGATAAATGCTGCCGGTCTGATCTACACCGTGCGCCGCGCATACGACTATCAGGTGCTCCTGAAAGACTCACCCAACTGCTCAGTGGTGGATAATCTCGGCCTTGAATACACTGATCAGGCAATTATGTATTATGAAGTGTACGCTACCAGTGCAGCCGGCACCGGCGCGCCTGCCACAAGTCCCCACTTTATTATGGGTACTCCTTATCTGATGCCTTTCTATGATAGCTTTAAGGAGGCTATAGAGATGCAGGGTCCCTGGCTCGGATTGCTCCTTGATAATCCCGAAGGCGCTTGGTATCTCGACGAGGAAGGTATGCGTCCGTCGGCCGAAGCTGTAGATGGCGATGGCGGTGTGCTCACCTTCGCGCCCTCGGAAGCCGGACATACCTCCGCCGTTTCCACTCCTCTTGTCAATATTGATAAGTCGGAATATCCCACGCTTCAGGTATTCGTGTTCTGTTCGTCTGATGATAACAGCCGTCTGGATATAAGCGTTCGCACAGCCAGATCGGAAGCAAAGAAAGTGCAGACCGTCGAGCTTGACGACTCCGATATGGCGTTCGGTTGGAATCTCCTGCAAATTCCGCTCGTTGATTTCAAAGGCGAAGATTATGTGCAGGTAATCTTTACCGGCACCGCGGGTGATTCTTATAATAATCATATCACCCTTGACCGAATCGGTATTTTCGACATTCCCCAATACGACGTTGAAGCCACCCTGCTCAGCACTCCCGATGAAATGATCGTGGGGAAGGAACACTCGTTCCATGCCACAGTATCTAATGTGGGTGTCGACGCGGTGGATAATATCGAAGTAACCCTCATGCGCGAGGACACACCCGTGGCTTCCTGCAAAATCGAAAGTATAGCTCCCGGTATGTCGCACACTGTGGGTCTGAAGGACAAAGCCGATCTGTCGTTTGATGAATTGACTTATTACTCATTCTCAGTGAAGGCTGCTAAGGATAAGAATAGCGATAACGATATTTCTGTATATCAGGAAGTGCCTGTGGCGCTCCCTCACTATCCTGTGCCCCAACTTTCGGGTGAAGTAACCGGCGACAAGGCTCAATTGGTGTGGACAGCCCCGGATTGTAAGGGTGTTCGCGCACCTGTGACCGATGGTTTTGAATCTTACACTCCCTTCATAATTGATAATGTGGGCGATTGGACTATGGTTGACGTCGACGGTAATCCCGGTACCACCGGCATCCTCGATGGCGATGGCAATGAGCTTGTTTATGATAATGCCGGTGCAAAAATGGCTTATCAGGTGTTCAATCCCGGCCTTGTAGGATTCCCGATCTATGATGAAATTGGTCAGCGCTCGATGTATGCCGCCCATCGCGGTGAACAGATGCTCTGCGCTTTCTGTGACCTCGACGGTTATAATAACGACTGGCTAATCTCTCCCGTCCTCCCCGGCGACGCTCAGACAGTATCGTTCTACGCCAAATCATATTCATCATATTACGGTCTGGAAGCTTTCATTATTATGATTAACAAGGGCGAAAGCACAGATGTCAAGGATTTCACAGAACTCACTCAGGTGGTGAACGCTCCTGCCGACTGGACTCGCTTCTATGTCGACCTCCCCGCCGGCACCCGTCGTTTCGCTATACGCTGTATATCTATTGACCAGTTTGCATTCTGTGTTGACGATGTGAAGTATATCCCTGCTTCTTCAAAGGCAGAAGATCTGGAACTCACCGGATATAATATCTATCGCGACAACCAGCTGGCCGCTTCGCTTCCCGCAAGTGCGACATCGTGGAATTGCCCCATAACAGAAGCCGACGGTAATGTACAATTCCGAGTATCGGCAGTGTACGCCCAGGGTGAGTCAACCCACTCTAACGCAATTGTTATGGCACTCGGTATCGAGAATGTAGCCACTTCAGATGCCAATATTAAAGTGAAAGCCATCAACGGCGGCATCACAGTATCGCAGCCAGATGATTGCGAGGCAGTCATCTATACGATAGATGGACTCAATGTAGCCACCGTTAAAGGTAGCGGCACAGTATCCCTCCCCGCATCAATCTACGTAGTTAAGACCCTCAACGGCGCCACAAAAATAGCAGTCCGTTAACCCCCCAATTCCTCCAAAAACGAAGGATGGTCCAGCCCCGCTGCACCATCCTTCATTTTTTATCATAACCACCGCACCCCGGACGTACCCCCCGTACGTCCCCGTGCCGGATTGGGGTGGCGCCGGAAGGCACCGGGAGTGACGCCGCTCCGCGGTGTCAGGCACGCGCCGGATAGTAGTTTGTGGTAAATTTGTTCTATATAAAACGCTGATTAACAGCGAATTGTAGGGTCACTTCAAAATTTTGCGTCCGCGTCCGGATGGCCACACCGCGTCCCCGTCCGGCGCGCCCCCACACCGCAAAGCGTCGTGGCCCCTGTTCCTTTTCTTATTCAAATAGTGTGGACAGCACTTCCATACTGTCTACGTTGCAACGCACTTTGCCTGAGAGGATTATATAATCCATACGTCGCATGGTGTAGAGGTAGGGGATCATGTCAAGCGATTTGATGCCGGGGCGGAATACGAGCATCGAAGCGCGATAGCCGGGGGCGAGGCTGCCCATCTGGTCGCTCACCTCCATGGCGGCTGCACCGTTTACGGTGATGGCGTTGAGGGCTTCAGCGGGGGTGAGCCGCATTTTCAGGCATCCTAACGACCATATCATTTCCATGGAGCCCGAGGGGGATGAGCCGGGATTGAAATCGCTGGCCAGGGCCACGGCGCACCCTTTGTCAATGGCCTGACGCGCTGGGGCGTAGGGCAGGTTGGAGAAGAAGGATGCACCCGGCAGCATGGTGGCTATGGTGTCGGAGTGTTTGAGCAATTCCATCTCAGGCTCGCCGATTTGTTCGAGGTGATCTACCGATATGGCTTTGTGGGCTATGCCTACTTCGAGGCCACCGGAATTTGCGAGTTCGTTGGCATGGATTTTGGGTTTCAGGCCGTAATATTTTCCGGCTGTGAGGATGCGATCGGTTTCCTCGGGGGTGAAGAATCCGCGGTCGCAGAACACGTCGATGTAATCGGCCTTCGCAGCCATCCGGGGAAGCATATCGTTGATTACATAATCAACATATTCACCTTGCCGACCCTGAAATTTTCGGCCCACGGCGTGTGCGCCCAGGAAAGTGGAGCGTATCACCACCTCAGGAAAGGCATTGCGCAGGCGTTCGATCACCTCGATCATTTTCAATTCGGCATCGGTGGTCAGTCCATAGCCCGTTTTGATTTCCACCGCGCCGGTGCCGTGCGATACCATATCCATCATACGCGCAGCGGCCTGATTGAAAAGATCGTCAACCGAGGTCTCCGCGAGCAGGTCGGCCGAGTTGAGAATGCCGCCGCCGCGGGCGGCTATTTCCTCGTATGTGAGTCCGTTGATTTTGTCGACAAACTCGCCCGAACGGTCGCCGGCCCACACAATGTGGGTGTGGGAATCGCAGAAAGCCGGGGTGACAATGCCCCCTCGAGCATCAATCACGTGTTTGAATCCGTCGCGGGTGGGACATTCCGACATCGGACCGATAAATTCCACTATGCCGTCGACAGCAGCCAGGAATACATTCTCAAGGTAGGGGGCCTGCTTCATGGCATCGCCGCGGAGTGCCTGCTTGCGCACCGCGGCGCCATAAAGCTTGCCTATGTTAATTACTAAAAGATTCATTGCGGATAAATTCAACCGATGCCTCAATGTAAGGATACATCACGGTATCGTCGGTTATGAACGGCACTATCTTACGGTACTGCTCCACCCATTGTTCAAGTTCCGGGGATGTGCGCAGCGGGCGTCGGAATTGCAATGCTTGAGCGGCGTTAAACAGCTCGATGGCAAGCACGCGCTCGGTGTTTTCAACCACTTTGAGCAGCTTTACGGCCGAATTGGAACCCATTGACACGTGGTCTTCCTGACCCTGCGACGAGGGTATGGAGTCGCACGATGTGGGCCAGCAGTGCCCTTTGGAATTATTGACGATTGAAGCGGCGGCATACTGCGGAATCATAAAACCGCTGTTCACGCCGGGATTAGCCACCAGGAACGATGGCAGCCCTCGAGCGCCGGAAATAAGACTGAAAATGCGGCGTTCCGAGATGTTTGACAGTTCGCTCACGGCCACGGTGAGGAAATCCATGGGCAGGGCGATGGGCTCGCCGTGGAAGTTGCCGGCCGATACAATCATATCCAGGTCAGGGAATATGGTGGGATTGTCGGTGGGGGCGTTTATTTCCTGTTCCAGCACATGTTCCACGTAATGCAGGGTATCTTTGGCGGCGCCGTGCACCTGCGGAATGCAGCGGAACGAATACGGATCCTGAACGTGCGCCTTCGGTTGGCGAATGATTTCGCTACCCTGCAGCCACCGGCTTACGGCACGAGCGGTTTCGATCTGTCCGCGGTGGTGGCGCACCTCGTTGACCGGGGCACAGAAGGGTTCGATTCGGCCGTCGAAAGCGTCGAGCGACAGGGCTCCGATCTTATCGGCCAGATGGCTCAGGCGTTTGGCATTGATGATGCTCCACACGCCGTATGAACTCATAAACTGAGTGCCGTTAAGCAGCGCCAGCCCCTCCTTGGATTGCAATTCAATGGGTTCCCAACCCATTTCGGCCATGGCTTCGGAGGCCGGCACGCGACGTCCGCGGAAGTCGACATCGCCTAAGCCGAGCAGCGGGAGCGACAGGCAAGCCAGCGGAGCGAGGTCGCCCGAAGCGCCCAGCGAGCCCTGGGTGCACACCCGCGGGAGCATATCGGCATTGAACATATCCACAAGGCGTTGCACCGTGGCAAGCTGCACGCCGCTATTGCCATAACTCAGGCTCTGGATTTTGAGAAGGAGCATCAGGCGCACCACCACGGCAGGCACGGGGTCGCCCACCGAGCAGGCGTGCGACATCACCAGATTGCGTTGCAACTGCGACAGCTGATGACGGTCGATGCTTATGTTGCATAGCGATCCGAAACCGGTGGTGATACCATAGATGGGTTCGGTGGCGGTTTCCATCTTTTTGTCAAGATATTCGCGGCAGGTATTGATGCGGTTAACAGCTTCGTCAGATAGGGCGAGCTTTTCGCCGTTTTCAATAATATGGGCCACGCGGTCGATGGTAAGCCATTCGGGAGAAATATGATGTGTAGCCATTAGCTGATATTTGAATATTGGTTATTTGAGAGAATTTTCAATAGCGGCGTCAACGATAGAGTCGTCGGCCAGGTTGGGAATGGTGACACACAGCCCGGGGGTGCGCTCCATTTCGCGTTTGATGGCATCGGTGGCACCGGGATTGCGTGCCCAGTTGCGGCGTGCGATACCGTTGTTCACATCCCAGAGCAGCATGCGTCGGATGCGTGTGTCAGCTTCTGCCGAGCCGTCGATCACCATGCCGAACCCGCCGTTGATCACTTCGCCCCAGCCTACACCGCCGCCATTGTGAATCGAAACCCATGTGGCGCCGCGGAAGCTGTCGCCTATCACATTCTGCACGGCCATATCGGCTGTGAACTGCGAACCGTCGGTGATGTTTGAAGTCTCGCGATAGGGTGAATCGGTGCCCGACACATCGTGGTGGTCGCGACCCAAAACTATCGGAGCCGAGATGCGTCCCTCGCGGATAGCACGGTTGAATTCCAGCGCTATGCGAGTGCGCGCTTCCGAATCGGCATATAGAATACGGGCTTGTGAGCCTACCACGAGCTTGTTTTTTGCGGCTTCACGAATCCAATGCAGGTTGTCTTCGAGCTGACCGCGAATGTCGTCGGGCGCTTCAGCCACCATTTCCTCAAGAACGCGCGCAGCGATACGGTCGGTTTCGGCGAGGTCTGCTTCGGAGCACGATGTGCACACCCAGCGGAAGGGGCCGAAACCATAATCGAAAAAGCGCGGACCCATAATAGCCTGCACGTATGACGGATAGCGGAAGCCTTTGCCGTCGGCAGCCATGATGTCGGCCCCGGCGCGCGAGGCTTCGAGCAGGAAGGCGTTGCCGTAATCAAAGAAATACATGCCCCGGCCGGTGAGGGTATTGATTGCGCGCACCTGTCTGCGCAGCGATTCGCGAACGGCGTCGCGGAATTTTTCGGGTTCGTCGGCCATCATTTTCAGCGATTCCTCGTAGGTGTATCCTACGGGATAATAACCACCAGCCCAGGGATTGTGGAGCGATGTCTGGTCGCTGCCCAGATGCACGGGAATATCCTCGCGGGCTGCCAGAGCCTCCCATAGATCCACCACATTGCCCTGATATGCGAGCGATACAGCTTCGCGGGCGGCCATAGCTTCGCGGGCGCGGTCGAGCAGCGCTTCGGTATCGGTGTACACCTCGTCAACCCAGCCTTGCGCGTGGCGCTTTTCCACGGCAGCGGGATTTATCTCGGCTGTGATACTCACCACGCCTGAAATCTTGGCAGCCTTGGGCTGCGCGCCACTCATCCCGCCCAGACCGGCCGACACAAAGAGCATACCGGCTATGTCGCCACCGGGACGCAGGGCGCGCGCGGCGTTGAGCACCGTAATTGTGGTGCCGTGCACGATGCCTTGCGGACCAATATACATATATGAACCGGCTGTCATCTGGCCGTATTGCGACACTCCCAGAGCATTGAAGCGTTCCCAATCATCGGGTTTGGAATAGTTGGGAATCACCATACCGTTGGTCACCACCACTCGCGGTGCTTCGGGATGCGAGGGGAATAGCCCCAGAGGGTGGCCGCTGTACATCACCAGGGTCTGGTCATCAGTCATCTCGCTCAGATATTTCATCGTGAGGCGATACTGTGCCCAGTTCTGAAATACCGCGCCATTGCCGCCGTATGTGATGAGTTCGTGGGGATGCTGAGCCACGGCGGGGTCGAGATTATTCTGAATCATCATCATAATGGCCGCAGCCTGGCGCGAGCGCGCGGGGTAATGATCGATAGGGCGCGCATACATGGGGTAGGTGGGACGCAGGCGATACATATATATACGGCCATAGCGTGCGAGTTCGTCGGCAAATTCGGGTGCCAGCTCCGCGTGCAATTCCTGCGGAAAATAACGCAGGGCATTGCGCAGGGCAAGTTTCTTTTCCTCGGGTGTGAGAATATCCTTGCGGCGCGGGGCGTGATTTACGGCGGGATCGTATTCAGCCTTGGGGGGAAGCTGTGAGGGGATGCCCCGGGTTATATCTTTCTGAAATTCTTGAATGGTCATGAGTGTTAAATTTTGCTATTGACAATATCGAGGATTTCGGCGCGACGCACGGCGGCGCGGGCACACAGATCATTGGCCTCGGCCACCAGGCGCCCGGCTGCTTCGCGGTCGGCAAGGCCGGCGGCATTGATGCGCACATTGAGCCCGGCACCGGCCACGGCTGCTTCGGCAGCCAGAGCGCCCACGCCGGCATCGCTCACGCTATTGGGGTTGCCCTCGGTGGCCATAGCCTGGAGCAGGTCGAACGTATCGAAAGCTGCTTTCATTGTGCGCAGGGGCACTTCGGTGGCATACAGGGTGGCATCCTCCAGAGCTGTGGCACGCGCGGCGCGTTCTGCTTCGGTTCCTTTAGGCATTGAGTACACGGCCATTATGCGATTGAACGCCTCGGTATCCTCGTCCACCAGGGCGATCAGGCGGTACTGAATATCGCGACCGCGTTCGGCCATATCCGAAAATTCGCGCCAGCGGTCGTCCCAGCCGGGTTTGTGTGCCGAAAGGTTGGCTACCATAGTGCCCAAAGCGGCGGCGAGCACACCCATATAAGCCGAAATGGAACCACCGCCGGGAGCGGGCGATTCCGAAGCCGTTTCATCGGCAAACTCGCGGCAGGTCATGTCCACGAGTTTTCGTGCGGCGTTTTTGTCGGCGATCATATACTCGATAACTTTCTCTTCGGGCTTAAATTCCTTGAGTTCGTCCAACCCCATACTCTTGACAGCCAATCGGATAATCTCACTTTCGGGGATACCGGTGGAACGCTGTTGCTTGTGCAGGAAATATTTGCCGGCATCCACCAGTGCGCGCTTGGGCACCAGCCCCACGATTTCGGCACCGGTGACGCGTATACCGCGTGCGGCGGCGGCGCGGGTCACTTCGTCAAAAGCCACGTGAAGCGGTGTAGCGGCAATGTCGGTGATATTCATTGACACCTGCGCTATACCGTATTCGTCAATGAACCATCCAATTGCCTTGGTGCCCTTTAGTGTTCCGGGCTGCATTACGGGGCGTCCCTGATCATCGGTGATCACCTTGCCGGTGAGTTTTCCGCCCTCGCGCATCGGACGGCCCTTTTCGCGTACGTCGAACGCTATGGCATTGGCACGACGTGTCGATGTAGTGTTGAGATTGAAATTTACAGCAATCAGAAAATCGCGCGCGCCGATAGTGGTGGCTCCGCTGCGGGCAGCCGCCTCGTCAAACGGACGATCGCCGAAGTCGGGGCCTTTTCCCGGTGTATTCATTTTTTCGGGCAACGCCTCATATTCCCCGGCGCGACATACGGCCAGGTTTTTGCGTTCGGGAGTGAAAGCGGCAGCCTCGTAGCAATATACGGGGATACCAAGTTCGTCGGCCACGCGTTTGGCAAGATCTCGCGATAGCTGCGCACATTCCTCAAGTGTTACGCCGCTGACTGGAATCAGCGGGCATACATCGGTGGCACCCATGCGGGGGTGTGCGCCGTGGTGCTTGCGCATATCTATGAGCTCGGCGGCTTTGCGTATGCCGGCAAAGGCAGCCTCGACCACATCATCTGGTTCGCCTACAAAAGTCACAACAGTGCGATTGGTGGCCTCCCCGGGGTCTACATCGAGCAGGCTGACGGGAGCGGCTGCGGTGATGGCCTCGGTAATCTGACGGATTATTTCGGGGTCGCGTCCTTCGCTGAAGTTAGGGACACACTCAATTAGTTTTTTCATGGCCTCGGAGAGTTTAGATTATTGAACGTTCGGCCAGTATAGCCGCCATCTGGTCGCGGAGCTTGCGCGCCTCGGCGCCGGCACGTTCGGCAAAGTCGGTACCGTCAGAAGCAAAGATTATGCCACGCGATGAGTTGACCAGCAGGCCACATTCATCAGTCATGCCATACTTGCACACTTCCTCAAGCGAGCCGCCCTGAGCGCCCACACCGGGTACCAGCGGGAAGCTTTGGGGAGCCAGACGGCGCACATCGGTGAACATCGCGCCCTGAGTGGCACCCACCACATACATCATCTCGTCAGGCCCGGCCCATTTTGCCGATGTAGTGAGCACGTTTTCAAACAAATACTTACCGTCGGCATCCTTGGTCATCTGGAAATCATGGCTGCCCTTGTTGGAGGTCAGGGCGAGCAGTATCACCCATTTGCCCTCGTAACCCAGGAAGGGCTCCACGCTGTCCTGACCCATATATGGAGCCACAGTGACGGCGTCCACGTCCAGATATTCAAAGAACGAGCGGGCATATAGAGCCGAGGTATTGCCGATGTCGCCGCGCTTTGCATCAGCGATAATGAACTGGTCGGGATAGTTGGTCTTGAGATAGCGGATAGTTTTTTCAAGCGCAATCTGCCCCTCGACACCCAGCGCCTCGTAGAAAGCGAGATTGGGTTTGTATGCCACGCAATAGGGCGCCGTGGCATCAATTATCTGACGATTGAATTCAAAGATAGGATCTTCGGCTGTTTCAACGATGTGTGCGGGGATTTTCTTGATGTCGGAATCAAGGCCTACGCATAGGAACGAGCCCTTGCGACGGATATTTTCAACGAGTGTCTTACGGTTCATTTTTATATTTTGGTATAATTTTTTAATGAGTGAAAAGCATACCGTCTGTTTCCATACTGCCGATGACTGTGATGTCGGAATAATTTTTCAGCCAATATTCTATATGGCATACGATTACAATACTGTCGAGCGGTTGCTCTTTATCAATATACAGTTCAATAGGTTCATTGATAGTGTCGGGGTTCAGCGATCTCAGCTTATTGAAATCAAACTGAGCATTGATATTATTACTGAGTTCCAGCGAAATAATTCCCGATTCGGGAACGGTAACGTCATTGTTATATCGATGGATGGTCCGGACATTTGAAAACCCGGCTGGAATAGCCACCGTGCGGGTATCATTACCGAAATTCAATACTATCCTTTGACTCTCAGTGTATGTTTGGCCGTTTCTTGTCCTGAATGTTGGAGATACGAGGTAAGATGATTCCCAAATTTTAAAATCGACAATATCATCCACCGACGAGTGATTATCGTAGGTGTCAAGATAGCATAATTTTGACTTGACATCCTCGGCCGTATTATCGTCCATATTATCGAGGGCGGTTTCAAAGGCCGATTTGGAAAGAGGATACTGTGATGGGTCGACCCCGGCCCGGTTTAATGCTTTGAAGACTTCCGAGCGCAAGTGTCGATGAACCAACGCCGTGTAATTGGCTCCCGGCATTATAGAAGTGAGCAGGAATATCACAGCGAATGATAGCGCCACGATATTTGTGTTGCGCGACGATGTGATAAAAAGATAAATGGCCGTGATGTATGCCCAGATATTGAAAGTGAGCATATAGAGTCGCGTCACATTGATTCCATAATCGTAGATGCGCACCACTATTGCCACTATCATCATCACAAGCAGTGGAATCAGAGACA
>CAZHDH010000026.1:0-29645 GCA_964531245.1 uncultured Bacteroides sp.
TGAATCGATAAATATAGGTCTATGCCTCAGCTAGGGACTTTTTCAGTGCCCTCGCCATGCCTACGTTGATTTTCATATAGTCAACGGGTGGCTTGAAATTTGAGGCAAAGGCCTTGGCCGTGCGGTCGCCATAGCGTGAGACTCGGGTAAAATTGATTTTGCCCGGAATCAACGCGACAGTGCGTATTGTTAAAATCAGCCAGTTGAGAAACCTTTTGCTCATCTTGGTTGTACTATTTTCAAATACCGACTTGCACCGGAAGGTGAAGTCTTTGAGAATCGCCAATACGTTCATAGTCTAATGTTTTTATAATGAACGCTTTGGTGGTTCATTTGTATCTGATAAATTGATGTATTAACTTAATTTTCAACAATGATTCGGTAATTTTTACCGAATCATTGTTATAAGAATCCTTGGATTCCATCACTAAATTAACAGCTATTTAGATTTTGCTAAATGGTTGTTTATTTTCATGGTTGTCTTGTTCAAAATTCGTAAATAAGCGTTAAAAGTATGCCTGCTCGTCCCTGGACTTAAAGTGTGAACGGCAAACCTTATCAATCAGGCAGTTTGCGATTTTTGAGATTGGGCAGCAGACAGGCCACGATGCCAAGCAGCGGCATATATGCACATACGTTATAGATAGCTTCTATGCCATATTGATCGGCGAAATTGCCAAGTACTGCCGAGGCTATGCCTCCCACACCAAAGGCAAACCCGAAAAACAGTCCGGAAATCATGCCAAGCTTTGTGGGAAGCAATTCCTGAGCATACAGCAGGATGGCCGGAAATGCCGATGACAGCATAAATCCGGCACAGAAACTCAACACTGCCGTTAGAGGTAATGACACGTGTGGCAATAGCAGAGAGAATGGCGCTGTGCCCAAAATCGAAACCCAGATTACAAGTTTGCGGCCATACCTATCGCCCACCGGACCACCCACAAGCGTGCCCACGGCCGTCGATACCACGAAGATAAACAGGAATATCTGCGACACCTTTACAGACACACCGAATTTATCCATCAGATAGAAGGTGTAATAGCTTGACAGCGATGCCATATAGATGTATTTCGAGAATATCAGCACCATTATTACCCCGATCACAAATATTGTCTTTCGCTTGGAAAGCGGAAGTGCAACACTGCGGGTGTGTGATTCGGGATTGTCGCGCATATCCTGCAGATAGCTCTTATACCACTTGACGATAGGCCGCATCACGGCAAACGCCAGAGTGGAAAACACAAGAAACCATAACACATAATGACGGCCATGCGGAGCCACTATCAGAGCTACAAGCAATGGCCCGATCGAGCCGCCGAAGTTACCCCCCACCTGAAAGACCGATTGTGCGAAACCGCGTCGGGCACGACCCGCAAGAGACGTGATACGCGACGCTTCGGGATGCAACGTCGCCGACCCTATTCCTACCAGGAACACAGCCACCAGGATTCCGGCCATCGTGTTGCAATAAGCAAACATTGATATGCCGAGCGTGGTGGCTACCATTCCCATTGGTAAGGAATTAACAAACGGACGTTTATCAAACACATATCCGACCACCGGCTGAAAAATCGAAGCCGAAATCTGGTACACAAGAGTAATGATACCTATTTGTGCGAAATCAAGATTAAGGTCTTCCTTAAGCATAGGATACACAGCCGTGATCACCGACTGTAACAAATCGTTGAGCGAATGAGCGGCACTCAATGCCAAAAGCACCGGAAACGCCGGCATCGACATCACATTTTTCAACTTGTGCCGCAATGAGCACAGCAAACCTGATAAACCCATAATCCTATTTCGATTGTTTTAGAAACTGTATCGGCACTGTATCCACAGGCCGCTTTCGTGATGCAAAGTTAACTAAATATTTCCACTCACCTGCAACACCACCGATAATTCTGCCGGAATCTTTGTCGTAATGATCTGTTGACGCAATTGTTTTACAACATTTCCGAGGGTATATTTGTATATATTGAACATTATAATTATCTTTGCAAATCATAACCTCAATCAACTGAAATGGATAATCAACAAGAACTCATCAAACAAGTGACCGAGAAGGCCGAAAAATGGCTTTCGGACAGCTACGATGCTGACACTCGCGCGGCTGTAAAGGCAATGCTTGACAACGAAGATAAAACCGACCTGATCGAAAGTTTCTACAAGGATCTGGAATTTGGCACGGGTGGTCTGCGTGGCATTATGGGCGCTGGCTCTAATCGTATGAATATCTACACCGTAGGAGCTGCCACTCAGGGCCTCGCCAACTATCTGAAGGAAGCGTTCAAGGATCTGCCTGAAATTTCGGTAGTAGTGGGTCACGACGTGCGCAACAATTCGCGTAAATTTGCTGAAATCGTTGCCGATATTTTCTCGGCAAACGGTATCAAGGTATATCTTTTTGAAGATTTCCGCCCCACTCCCGAGCTTTCGTTTGCCATACGTCACCTCGGATGTCAGAGCGGTGTGAACATCACTGCATCTCACAACCCCAAGGAATACAACGGCTATAAAGCTTACTGGGCCGACGGCGCGCAGATCATCAGCCCGCACGACGTTAATATCATTGACAACGTTAACCGTATCAAGGATGTTTCTGAAATCAAATTCAAGGGCGATCCTTCCAAGATTCAGATCATCGGCAAGGAGATGGACGACGCTTTCCTGGCCGCTATCAAAACCCTGAGCCTTGACCCCGACGTGATCAAACGCCAGGCCGACCTCAAGATCGTGTACACCCCCATCCACGGTACCGGCGTGAAGCTCATCCCTGAAAGCCTTAAGAACTACGGCTTCACAAATATAATCCACGTACCCGAACAGGACGTACCCTCGGGCGATTTCCCCACTGTGGAATCCCCCAACCCCGAAGTGCCTTCGGCTATGGCTATGGCTATCGCCAAGGCTAAGGAAGTGAATGCCGACCTCGTTGTGGCTTCCGACCCCGACGCCGACCGAATCGGCTGCGTGATACGCGATAACAACGGTGAATATCAGCTCATCAACGGCAACCAGATCTGCATGATCCTGCTCAACTATATCATGCTGCGCAACCGCGAGCTGGGCAAACTCACCGGCAACGAATATGTGGTGAAAACCATCGTAACCACCGAGACCATCAAAGCTATCGCCGACAATAACAATATCAAGATGTACGACTGCTACACAGGCTTCAAATGGATTGCAGCTGTGATCCGTGGCCTGGAAGGCACCGCTCGCTATCTGGGCGGCGGCGAGGAATCGTATGGCTTCCTGGCCGAGGATTTCGCCCGCGACAAGGACTCTGTTTCGGCAATCTCTCTTATGGCCGAAGTGTGTGCATGGGCAAAAGACCGCGGTATGGACTTCAACCAGATGCTCCAGGAAATCTACCTCAAGAACGGTTACTCGCATGAGGAAGGCATCTCTGTGGTGCGTAAAGGCCGCACCGGTGCTCAGGAAATCGCCCAGATGATGGTTGATTTCCGCGAAAATCCGCCCAAGACACTCGGTGGCTCAAAGGTTGTGACCATCAAGGACTATGCCGACCTCAATCAAACCGAGGTCGCAACCGGCAACGTGACCAAGATGGACTTCCCCACCACATCCAACGTGCTGCAATTCTTCACCGAGGATGGTTCAAAGGTCTCAGTTCGCCCCTCAGGTACAGAGCCTAAGATCAAATTCTATATCGAGGTACGCGACACAATGGCATCTAACGACGATTACGAGCGTTGCAACAAGGACGCCGCCGTTAAGATCGACGCCATCAAGAAAGACCTCGGTATCTGATAATCCAAATACTATTCCAACACGAGACAAGGGTGCGTTCACAGTGCCCTTGTCTCGCGTAAATATATGCAAATGGCCGATATTCTCTATGAGGACAATCACCTGATGATTGTCAACAAAAAGCCCGGCGAAATTGTACAGGGCGACAAAACGGGCGACATTCCGCTGGTAGAATCGCTTAAAGAATACATCAAGGAGCGCGATAATAAGCCCGGCAATGTGTTTCTCGGGGTGGTGCATCGCCTTGACCGCCCGGTGGGTGGCGTGGTGATTTTCGCCAAGACATCAAAAGCATTGTCGCGCCTTAACGAGATGCTCCGCGAGGGCCGGATACACAAGACCTACTGGGCACTGACCCGCGGATTGCCCGAACCTGCCGAGGGCGAACTTAAACATTACATCACCACTGTGGAGCGCAATAATAAGTCATACGCCTCCGCTACCCCAAAGGCTGGCGCTAAAGAAGCACGGCTCAGATACCGTTTGCTGGGGCGGGGTGATAATTTCAACCTCCTCGAAATCAACCTTCTCACAGGACGCAAACATCAGATACGCGTGCAGCTCAGCGCCATCGGTTGCCCTATTCGCGGCGACCTGAAATATGGCGACCGCCGTTCCAATCCCGATGGAAACATATCGCTGCTGGCACGCAGCATTGAGTTTGAGCACCCTGTGAGCCATACGCCCATAAGCGTGACAGCCCCGTTGCCCGACGAACGCATCTGGCAGCAAATCGCAGGAGATATAAAATAACAAAGCTGATGAAGAAGGAAGATTTAAAAATCGTATTTTTTGGCACACCGGAATTTGCGGTGGAAAGCCTGGACGCTCTGGTGTCGAATGGATTTAATGTGGCCGCTGTGGTCACAATGCCCGACAAAATAGCCGGGCGCGGCCACAAGCTGATCACATCGGCTGTAAAAGATTATGCCGTGGCTCACGACCTACCCCTGCTCCAGCCCGAAAAACTAAAGGATGAGGAGTTTGTATCAGCTTTGCGTGGAATCGGTGCCGATTTATTTATCGTAATTGCCTTCAGGATGCTGCCCGAGGTGGTGTGGACCATGCCTGCGCTGGGCACCTTCAACCTGCACGCTTCGCTGCTCCCGCGCTATCGCGGTGCAGCCCCCATCAACCGTGCCATAATGAACGGCGATACCATTACTGGCGTCACCACCTTTATGCTCAAACACGAAATTGATACCGGTGACATTCTGGGGCGTGTGGAAGTGGAAATTGCTCCTGATGAAGATTTCGGCTCGCTTTACGCCCGGCTGATGAAGATCGGCGCAACCCTTACGCTCGACACTGTCAATCATATAATTGCAGGAGATCTTACGCCCATCCCTCAGGATCAGATTACTGCTGATGCAGTGCCTACACCCGCACCCAAAATCTTTGCGGAAGATACCCTGATCGACTGGACGCGCCCGGCCGCGGATATTCACAACCAGATTCGCGGGCTGAGCCCGGTGCCGGCGGCACGTGCCGAATTACGCTCGGCTCACGCGCGGCCTGAATCGCTCAAAATATATCGGTCGAAGCTCACCGACGAATGTCCGCAGGGACCTGCCGGCACAGCCGCCGTGGTAGGCAAAAAACGCCTCGTGGTGGCTTGTGGCGACGGCCACGGACTTGAACTACTGGAAGTGCAACCAGCCGGGAAAAAGCGTATGGAGGTAAGTGCATGGATTCCCGGCGCACGCCTTGTGGAACCCTACTTTGTGCAAAAAACAGAAATTTAAGAAATTTTTTAGATTAATATAATGTGCGATTGCAACTAATTTCATAACTTTACAATCGCAAAAAATCCATACCGCAAAATTATACTGCATCGAACAAACACAGCTACCCAAGTGTTAAAAATCAAAGGGGATTTCCCCGACGATTATCAACTATTAAAGCCTTATACAATGGATAACAATCAAGACCGACCCGCAACCCGCCGCAACAATCTGCCCTCAACCAATAGCATCCTGGGCATCACGTTCGGCATTTTTATGGTATTTGTATATGTAGGCATGGGTATCCTGCTGTTCATCAACTTCTTCAACTGGGGCGCCGACTGGGCATGGACCCGTTGGGTCGTGGGTGCTGTGCTTATCATCTACGGTATCTTCCGCGGCTACCGCACCTATACATCTTTTGTACGCCAACGCGACGATCGCTAATCTAAATATCCCGCCATTATGAAAAAATCAGCTATCCTCGCCGCTGCCGCCGCACTGATGCTTTCGACAGGTCTTTCATCCTGCCTCAAATATGAAAAGAAGGCTAATTCACACACCACCGGCACCACAACCATCGTGTGCGACAATACCTTCCAGAATATTATGGAACAGGAAGTGGACGTGTTTGAATACCAGTATCCCGACGCTCACATCCTGGCACGATATACCACTCAGGCCGAGGCATTCGACTCCCTTATGAGCTTGAATACCAAGACCATCATTGCCTCGCGCGACATCTCGCAGCGTGAACGCGACATTCTCAAAGGCAAACAACGCACCGCCCGCTCCACCAAAATTGCGGTGGATGCCGTGGCGCTTATCGTAAACCCCGAAAACCCCGTGGGCAAGCTCACCCTGAAAGAGGTTGCCGACATTCTGTCCGGCTCGTCAAAAGACTGGAACGACATCTGGCCCTCGGATCTGGGACAAATCTCGGTAGTGTTTGACGACGCACAGTCGAGTCTCGTAACTTATATGCGCGACTCTCTGCTCAATGGTGCTCCGCTGGGGGCAAACGTCTACGCTCAGGGTTCCGTACCTGCTGTGTTCAAGGCCGTTAAGGAAAGCAAAAACGCCATTGGTGTGGTGGGGGTAAGCTGGATTACCTCGGATATGAGTTCGGCTGATATGTCGCAGGAAGATCTGGCCATATCAGTGCTGGGCGATGAACCCGTCGAGGGTGCCACACTCACCGATGAAGTCAAGGTGCTTGCCCTCTACAACCCACGCCTGGATGATGCCCGCGCCTACAAACCCTACCAGCAATATATTTTCGATGGTAAATATCCCCTGTTCCGCCAGATGTATATGATCACCACCGGCGCATCCGGGTCGCTGGCCGGAGGTTTCTATGCCTTCGTGACAGGTAATATCGGGCAGAAAATCATAGCCAAGACCGGCATCCTGCCCGCACGTATGCAACGCATTCAGGTAGAACTCGGACAATAATGTCAATCTTATCACATTTCTTGCATTAAAAAACAATTCAATATATTATGAAATTCAAAGCTTTTCTCACGATGATGGTAGCCGGCTCGCTTTGTGCGGCCGCGCAAGGCCAGGGCTATATGGACGGCGTGGAATACTACAAGGCCGGCCAGTATGACAATGCCCTCACCATCCTGACCAATACCCTTAACAACGCCGACACAGACAAGGCTCTGGCCAACTACTATCTGGGCCAGACTGAACTCGCCCTGGGCAACAAGGCAGAAGCAGCTAAATACTTCAACGCCGGTGTAGCAGTGGATGCCGAAAATCCCTATAACTATGTGGGTCTCGGCGCTCTCGCCCTTCAGGAGGGCAAGGATTCCGAGGCAAAAGATTTCTTCAAGAAAGCCCAGAACTTCGGTAAGAAAAACAACGAAATCACCGTGAGCATTGCTCGCGCATACTATAACGCCGACCCCGTGAAATTTGCCAAGGAAGTGGAAAGCTACCTCGCAAAAGCTCACAAGGATTCAAAGCATCAGGAACCCTCGATCTATATCCTCGAAGGCGATATGGCCGTAGCTAATCAGGACTTTGGCTCGGCCGCCGGTAAATATGAAATGGCTATCGGCTATGAAGCCGCCAACCCCGAAGGATACGTTAAATATGCCAACTCATATTTCCACGTGAACCCGCAGTTCTCGATCCAGAAACTCGAAGAATTCCTGAAAGTGGCTCCCGAAAGTGCCCTGGGTCAGCGCGAACTTGCCGAAAAATATTACGAGGCTAACTTCTGGAACAAAGCCGCCGAACAGTATGGCAAATACATCCAGAACCCCAACCACTTCCCCCAGGATAAGGCTCGCTATGCCGTGCTTCTCTACTACGGCGAGAAATATCCCGAATCGCTGAAAGTGTCTAAGGAAGTGCTGGCTCAGCAGCCCGACAACTTCCAGGTGCAGCGTCTTATCTTCCTGAACGAAACCCAGCTTGGCCAGTATGAACAGGCTATCAAGGACGGTCAGTCGTTCTTTGCCAAGAACCCCGGCGGGCGTTTCACTTCTAACGACTACACCACCCTTTCTGATGCATACGCAGGTGCCGGTCAGGATTCACTGGCTGTAGTTGAATATGAAAAAGCCGTGGTTGCCTTCCCCGACAATGCCGATCTGGTATCGTCGCTGAGCACCCTCTATGGCAAAAACAAGATGTATGAAAAGAGCGCCCAGGCCTACGATAAATATGTAAGCCTCCAGGAAGAACCCTCTGTCAACGACCTCTTCACCGGATCGGCACGCTGGCTCAACGTAGCCGCCACCGCCGGCGACAATCAGGACCTGCGCAAGGCTGCTGCCGCCAAGGGTGTGGAATATGTTGACAAAGTGATTGCCCGCGCCGAACCCAGCCCCGTGATTCTCCAGCGCAAGGCCCGTCTGCAGCTCGCTGAAAACGGCAACACTCCTAACGCCGATGCTATCGCCACATACGACCAGATGCTCGCTATGCTCGACGGCATCGAAGGCGCCAAGGATCCCGCTAACCCCGACAACGCCCTCAACCAGTACAAGGAAGCCTATATGTTCAATCTGCTCTACTACACTCAGGTAGCTCCCGATAAGGACAAATCGGCCGAATTCAACACCCTGCTCAAAGAGGTCAACGACGCTCTGGGTCAATAATCCGAATTGATTTAAAACTCCGATATTCACGGCCGGACTGTATCGACAGTCCGGCCGTAATCACCTAAACCTCCAGTTTCTATGGCTCTACCACCCCTTGCCGAGCGCCTTCGCCCGCGCTCGCTCGACCAATATATCGGTCAGACTCATCTCGTAGGTCCTGACAAAATCCTGCGCCGGATGATCGAAACCGGAAATGTTGCATCCTTCATTCTGTGGGGACCTCCGGGCGTGGGCAAAACCACCCTGGCGCGCATCATAGCCAACACTACCGGCAGCACATTCCATACCCTGTCGGCTGTATCGTCGGGAGTCAAGGAGGTGCGCGAGGTCATTGAACAATGCCGCAAGGAAGCCCGCAGTATGTTTGCCGGGAGTCGGCCCATTTTGTTTATCGACGAAATCCACCGTTTCAGTAAAAGCCAGCAAGACAGCCTATTGGGTGCGGTGGAGGATGGCACCGTGACACTCATCGGCGCCACTACTGAAAATCCGTCGTTCGAGGTGATACGCCCTCTACTGAGTCGTGCGCAGGTTTATACCCTCCAACCTCTGGATGCCGGACAGCTCCAGCAACTCCTTGACCACGCAATTGCCGAAGATACCGTGTTGCAATCGCGGCAGGTTGACGTGCAGGAAACCACCGCCCTGTTCCGGTATTCGGGCGGCGATGCACGCAAGCTGCTAAATATCCTCGATCTGCTTGAGCAAAGCACCCCGGCCAACGAACCCATCGTTATTAACGATCAAGTGGTCACAGAGCGTCTGCAAAATAATCCGCAGGCATACGACAAGGGTGGCGAAATGCACTACGACATAATATCGGCTTTTATCAAAAGCGTGCGTGGTTCAGACCCCGACGCCGCCATTTATTGGCTTGCCCGAATGATCGCCGGGGGCGAGGATCCCGAATTTATTGCCCGACGTCTGGTGATTCTGGCTTCTGAAGATATCGGTCTGGCCAATCCCAATGCACTGCTGTTGGCAAATGCCACATTTGATGCCATACAGAAAATAGGAATGCCCGAAGGTCGCATCCCCCTTGCCGAATGTACCATCTATCTGGCCACATCAGCCAAATCAAATTCGGCATATATGGCCATAGCTGCCGCACTGTCCGAGGTGGAACGCAGCGGCAACCTGCCTGTGCCGCTGCATTTGCGCAACGCGCCCACATCGCTTATGAAAAAAATGGGGTACGGCCAGGGGTATCTATACGCCCACGACTACCCCGGCAATTTCGTGCGCCAGCAATTCCTACCCTCCGACATCGCTACAGCCAAATTCTGGAATCCGTGCTCCAACCCCGCCGAAGATGCCCTCGCCGCCCGCCAAAAAGCCCGCTGGGGTAGATAATGCTGTAATATAGTCGCTGTCGCAACAATATGCGACTACTTGATAAACCAAGACTTTCATAGATGAATTATTGCGAAAAAGTGGATACATTTTTTCACAATAATTTTGTATTACCGAAATTTAAACGTACATTTGCGAAATCAATCACCTTAAATCCTACAGCTATGAAAGCATTTGACTCCATTAAAATACTCCTCCTGGGTATAATCTGCCTGTGCACATCCACCGGAGCAATGGCTGCCGACGATGATATAATTGAAAAGCCGTTGGTGATAATCAGCGGTCGCGTAACCGATAAGGCCGGTAATCCCCTGGCCGGTGTACAGCTATCAAATCGCTTTTGGCCTAATGCGGCTACTACGGATGCCGATGGCTCCTTCAGTATGGAAGCACCATATTGGATGGAGACTCTCACTGCATCCTGCGACGGCTACCGTTCAAGCACAATCAAGGTAAAAGATGGCAAAACGGCGCTGTTTAAATTAGCGGTTAAAAAGCCGGTATATGGCTTTGTCGACGTGGTGGGGGGCGCTGTGTGGCCGCTGGTTAACGAACCCAAAGGCAGTATTGAAGGCGGAGGCATACCTCAGTTTGGGGTAATGGGCGGCGCTTATCGCACATGGGGCGGATATTTGAAACTTATGCTTGGCACCTCATTTGGAGCAAAAGTGGCCGGCAATGCTCCCGACTGGCTTCGCAAATATGACTGTACCCCAACTATTACCGCCGGCGCGATACGCAAAATCACAGATAATTTGAATATATTTGCCGGTACCGGTGTAGCTGTAAATTACACTTCTACATCCACCTACCTTGTATCCGAGCATTACGCCGCCAATAAACATCTGATAGGTATCGAATCAGGCTTTAGCAACGCGCAAGCCAAACAAGTCTGGACCATACCGGTGGAAGCAGGCGTGATGTGGAAATTCGCTCCGCGTTTCAATCTTATGGCAGGGGTGATATATAGCCTTCCTCCGTTCAAAAGCTCCGTTTCGTCCTCAACATTACAAAAACATCCGCTATCCGACGGTTCCTACCACATTGATCACACCACATCGTTTGATTCAAAGAACTCGGGCAATTTCGGAGCATACCTCGGTATAGGCCTAAACTTCTGAGCCTGCGACCCGGCACTTAAGCCGGGTCTACGTCGTAATAGACGGTGAGAGACGTGCGGGTGAGACCTGAATTGAAGTCGATGAAGTTCCGTCGCAGGATGTTCTTGATGTCGCCGATGCTGATATTTGCTTCGATGCGCAGCATAATGCGACGTATGTATTGCGAGGCAACGCGCCCCACGGCCGGGATTATGGGGCCGTTGACCCGATTGCCCAACAAAGCTCGCAGCTGCCCTGCATAACGTTGTGATTCGGCCTCGACCACAGCTTCCTCGCGGTGCTTCAGATATATATTGATGATGCGCGCAAATGGTGGATAATAATGTGCGCGCCGCTGGGCTATCTCGTATTCATAGAAGCCCAGATAGTCGTGAGCTTTTACAAATGTAAGCACGGGATGATCGGGATTATATGTCTGCACAACCACCTGCCCGGGCAGATCGGCACGTCGACCGGCACGACCGGCCACCTGCTCCAGCATATTGAAAGCACGCTCAGTGCTACGGAAATCGGGATAGTTGATCACATTGTCGGCGTTCACCACTCCCACCATACCCACATCGGCAAAATCAAGTCCTTTGGTCACCATCTGTGTGCCGATAAGGATGTCGGCCTTGTGAGCCGAAAAATCATCGATGATGTTGGCGTATGCAGCTTTGTTGCGCGTGGTGTCGAGATCCATACGCAGGATGCGCGCCTCGGGATAGATCTGCTCGACTGATTCCTCCACGCGCTCTGTACCGAACCCTTCGATACGCATTGCCGGTTCGTGGCAGTTGGGGCATATCGTCGGTACGGGATACACAGCTCCGCAATAATGACACTCCAGGGTGTTGGTGCGTTTATGGAATGTAAGAGCCACATCGCAATGGTCGCATTTGGGCACAAACTGGCATTGACGGCAGCGTGCCCGGGGAGCAAACCCTCGGCGGTTATGAAAAAAAATCAGTTGGCGACCTTGCGTGAGCTGGCGACGCCCCATTGCTATCATTGTATCTGAAAACGACCCTGTGACGGCTCCGCGTTCACGCTCACGCGACAGGTCTATGGTCTCCACTGCGGGCAGCGACACATCGCCATAGCGGGTGAGGAGCTCTACCAGTCCGTATTTGCCACCCTCTGTGGCTTTATAATATGTCTCGACGGTGGGTGTGGCCGAGCCTAAGAGCGATTTCGCGCCGTGCATCTGCGCGAGTACCAGGGCTGCATCGCGGCCATTATACCGGGGTGCGGGGTCGAATTGTTTGTAGCTGGGTTCGTGTTCCTCGTCAACAATCACCAGCCCAAGATTGGTGAACGGTAGAAACACGGCACTGCGCGCCCCCACCACCACACATGGGCGGCGTTGGCGCAGCATATCGCGCCAGATGTCTACACGCTCGTTATCTGAAAATTTGGAATGGTAAATTACCACAGCCTGCCCGAACACTTTCTGCAAACGGCGAGTGAGTTGGGTGGTCAGGGCAATTTCGGGCACAAGGAAAAGCACCTGCCGCCCCTGCGCCAGCACGTGATGGATAAGGTGGATATACAGCTCTGTTTTGCCCGATGAGGTCACACCGCGCAGAAGCGTTATTGACTTAGTCATAAAGGACTTGTGAAGCTCGTCAAGCGCTTTTTGCTGCGGAGCAGACAATACCGGCAATTCAGCGGCGAAGGCCCCCGACCCATCTTCGGGTGCTGTGAAGCGCGACACCTCGCGGGTGGCGATTTCCACCAACCCCTTCTTAGCCAGAGCCTGCACAGCGGCCCAGGTATTCTCGGGATCACTCTCAAGAATATCGGCACGGCTTACCGGACGTGTAGGCACGGTAGGATTATTGAAGCCCGAAAGGGCAATGATGGTGGTGAGCGCGCGAGTCTGTGCCGCCGACCGTCTGGTGGCAGCAAAGGCAGCTTCGAGCGTGGCGGGCGACGGATCGCCCAACGTGGGCAATACCGACTGAATCTTGACACGGCGATAGCGGTTGACCATAGATTCGTGAACCTCCACCAATCCGCTGTCGACTAGTCGCGAAACCATCCCCTCAGCTCCCGGGAAGTTTTTTGCGAGGTCGCTCACGGCAATTTTATCCGTAGAGGCTATGCGCGAATAGACCTCAAATACCTGCGGTGGAAGCGCACCCACAAGGTCTGGATCAGGGTCGGCCACAGCACTCACTACGGTCTCACTTTCGAGCTTGAGACCGGCAGGCAGGGCAGCCTTCATCACATCGCCCACAGCACACATATAATAATCGGCAATCCAGCGCCAGAATTTGAGTTGCGGATGAATCACTGTAGGTTCGGAATCAAGCACCTCCACAATATCCTTGAAAGTAGCCACGTCTGCCGGACGCACGGGCGAGAGACCCTCGACAATGCCGGTGACAAAACGCTTTTTCCCAAATGGCACCACCACGCGATAGCCCACCCCGATGCGTGATTGCAAATGCTCGGGCACGGTGTATGTAAACGCCTCGTCGAGCGGACGCGGCACTATCACTTTGGCGTAAATCATGGTGTAATTACAATTTCACCGGTGAAGTTATCAAGCTCCATGCTCTGCTTCTTGAGCGCGCTGAATTCCTCCATCAGAGCCATAATCTGCTCGGGAGTGCCGGGCTGCCGAAGAGCCTCGGTGATCTGTTGCAGGCGATATTTAATCACCACGCTTTTGAATGTTTTCACAGCCATAGGAATCTTGACCAGAGCCTCGCGACGTTCATCCACTTTGGGATACATTTTGGATAGCACTACACGCTCGGATGTGAGTGCAGCCACCTGATCGGTGATAACACGGTCGGCGCTCTTGAGCAATTCGCGGCGCACATATCCGGCGGCAAAGGTATCGGTGCGTAATTCATAATCGGCATCGGCGCGTTCTATCAAGCCCTGCTCGGCAGCTTGAATCGAGGCCATATCCAGATTCTGACTGCGAATTTCAGCCAGTCCGGATTCTATCTTTTTCTGACGCTCGGCTTCGATGTCGCCCTCGGCGCGCACACGGTCGCGCATCCAGGAATCTTCCCGACTGCGCAGGGTCATTTCCCATATACGGCGATACAGCGGGTAATGGAATTGCAACTGTTCCACCTTCAGTTCCGACTCTATATAATCCACCACGCTCATCGGCACAGCCTCGGCCGCATCCGGTGTCGGGAATGCATCACACATATACATAAAGCCGTGCTTGAGCACATAGCGTATCAAATCCTCCTCGGCAAGGCGTATGGCCGGTGAAACTTCGGGCTGCGCGGCGGGGGTGTGATTATCGGGAATATATTCCGGTGGCAGCTGCTCGTATGTATTATCGTAAGCCGAATCTACCACGGCAGCTTCGGGAGCGCCAAGGCTGGCGGCCGACTGCTCGGCCGATTGTTTCTTATACTGCTCGCGGGCGCGATCGGCCACGAATCGTTTGAGCTGCAGGGCAAGTGTTTTTGAATCCACGTTCACCTTGCGCGCACATTCGTCGATGTAAAGCGACTGCTCCACCACATCGGGAATAATGGCGATTGATTGCAGGATGTCGTTAATGGCTTCGGTGCGACGGCGTGGGTCGGCTCCGGCATCTGCCAGAAGGATATCTGATTTGAATCCGATAAGATCCTGACGGTGTTCCTCGATATACTGCTCCACTTCTGAAGAAGTGTGGGCGCGGGCAAAGGAGTCGGGGTCGTCGCCCTCGGGCAGCAGCACGACCTTTAGAGATAATCCGGCGGCAAGGAGCAGATTGATACCACGCAGCGAAGCCTTAATGCCGGCGGGGTCAGAATCGTATATGAGCGTAACCGAGTCGGCAAAGCGTTTTATCATACGTATCTGCCCCTCGGTGAGCGATGTGCCTGACGAGGCCACTACATTTTCCACGCCCACCTGATGCATGGAAATCACATCCATATAGCCCTCGACAAGGATACAATCTTTTTTCTTGGCAATGGCGCTTCGGGCTTGAAACATACCGTAAAGCTCGCGGCTTTTGGAGTATATCATACTCTCGGGGGAGTTGACATATTTGGCCACAGTCTTTTCCTTGCGCAGGGTACGGCCTCCAAAAGCCACTACACGCCCCGACAGTGTGTGAACGGGATAAATCACACGCCCCTTGAAGCGGTCGTATAGGGTTCCGCGATCTGTGCGCACCACCAGGCCGGTGTCAGTCAAGGTCTTCTCGGTGATACCCTGTTTCAGAGCTTTGGAAACTAAATCGTCAGGCTTTTCGAGGGCATAGCCGAGGTGAAATTTCTCGATCATCGCTTCCGATATACCACGTTCGCGGAAATAAGCGAGTCCAATATTCCGGCCGTCCTCGGTGTCTTTGAGCGTGGATTTGAAATGAGCGAGGGCAAATTCGTTGGCGGCAAACATGGCTTCGCGTTCGGCATCGGCCTGGCGCTCCTCGCCGGTCATCTCGCGCTCGGCCACCTCGATGTTATACTTTCTGCCGAGCCATTTTATAGCCTCGACATACGACATACCTTCCAAGTCCATCAGAAACGACACTGCCGAGCCGGCCTTACCGCAACTGAAACACTTGAAAATGCCCTTGGCAGGCGAGACCGAAAACGACGGAGTACGCTCATTATGAAACGGGCACAGCCCCAGATAGCTGGACCCGCGCTTCTTAAGCGACACAAAATCGCTCACCACATCTACAATGTTTGTGGCATCAAAGATCTTGTCAACCGTAGCTTTGTCAATCATACCCATATTGCAAAGTTACGAAAAAAAACGAGACCTGCAAAATCAGTTCAACCCATCAAAATTATCGGATAACAAAAGAACCATCGCTCGATTCCATTGAGGTGAGCGATGGTTCAGGGATCAAAGATTATTTTTATAAATTACTGTAAATGTAGTTAGGAATATTATTCAGAGTGATATTAGCTGTCTGCCCGGCCGGAGTACCATCATAAGCTTGCACGCAGACAAACAGGCAATGGGTTGCATCGTCGGGGATATCATAATACCAGATCTTATTATCATATCCGGCTACTGCAATCATTTTGGGAACAGAGCTGCCATCGCCCCAATTATTACCGTAGTTATATTCAGAACCATTTGAGTCTCTCCAATACCAGATTCTCACTGCCGGCCAGTCCTTAGTATTCTCCATATATATACGTTTTTTACCGGCAGGAACGGGGTTGAGTTCATTATTGAGCTTCGTAACGCTTTCGGGCACCGATTTATAAACAAACGTTTTACCATAGCTCAGATATGCGCTGTTAACGGCATCGGGATTGGCGCCGAAAATGGTGGATATGGGTGCGTTTACGGTTATATCCGTTGAACGTATATTGATGTTTATATTTTGTGAAGTACGATTTGAGGAGAATGTAAACTTATAATATCCGGGAATTTCTCTATTCGCATTTTCATCGAATACAAAAATATCCTCTCCGTCGAGAGTTATGATAGGACTATTTCCCAAATACGAGGGCCAATAGAAGGCATAATCGCAGGTGGGGGATTCGCCACGTTTATAATCGTAGACGTGCGGAGTGCCTGATGTACGATTCTCGCATAGCCACCAGTTGCCCAATGCCGACACACTGGCCGGTTGCAGAGCGATGTCGTCGATCGTTATCATTGACGTCGGCGGAACAATGGCCGATGATTGATCGCCCTGCACCTTCCAGCCGATACATTCGGCCGGCGATAGGTTTGTGGTGCATTGGGTGGAGCCGTCGGCTTTCTGACTATATGAATAGATTATACCCTTTTCGTCCACATAGTTGAAAATCACATGAAGTTGGTCGGGCGAGAATTGCGAGGACGAGTAGGAGAAACCCATCCAGATGCCATCGGTCATTGTAGCATAATTTCCTATGGAATGTCCGGGCCAGGTGGTGGTGGCAGTGCGCACCTGATTTTCATCTTCGGTGTAAAGATATACGTGGGTGGCACCTGATACATTGAAATTAGTGCGCTGGACGATGGCCTGCTCCTCGACATCGTTCATACACCGCACAGATGCTCCGTATGCTTCAGCGGCTGAGGTTACCAACACTTTACCGTTGCTGAACGACGTAGAACTACCCGACAGCACAAGCATATTCAACCAGCGTCCGATTTCCTCTTTTTCAGCACCTGTGGCAGCGGTAGATGTCCAATAATATCCCGAGCGACTTTCGCCGGTAATGCCACCATTGAGCCACATCATAGATTTCGGGAAGTATACGTTACCTATCTTTGAATTTCCGGTATCGTAGTAAGCCGGGAAGTATCGGCCGTCGCTTTCGGTGTGAAACTGCGACGACTGGCGTATCGCATCCCATTCACTCTTGCCGGGCACACGATAGCCGGGGGGAGTAACATCGGGTAGCATCTTGGGGTCGGTGTACAGTGTCTCCTGCCTGGCAATCATATAATAGCCGCCCTGAGCATTCAGGCTGCCGGTAACCAGATTGTTGCTACCCTCGATTATACAATCCTGAGCCGATTTCGCACCTAAATTGCGATCGAGGATATATCGGGTCTTACCCTCAATCTGCACCGGAGCCACTTCATAATAGTAATAGTTGCCGGAGTCTTGCTCATCAAGACGATACTCCTGACTGTCCTTGTGGAAGAAACCGGTGTGATAAAGTTCAAACGTGAAAATCTCGGGATCATCCTCCCCATCAAAAGTCACGGCGACAATCATTCTGCCGGTAGCGTATGTATAGTCGTTGGATCCCACGCGACCGGGGCGTTTGATTTCAATTGTCAGTGGCGATTTTGATTTGATTTCGCAAGAGCAGTTGGTCACAGCGGCGTCGCCTACTGTGGTGACAGTGGCAGAAAACGCACCGTTGGCTTCATCAAAACGCGCATCCTTATCAAATTTCAGCGTGTAGGAATAGTTAGCATACGAGTTACCCGACCCATACATCACCGGGAAGTGGAAACCTCGATTGCGTATCTTGCCATTATTTGCCACGGGCTGAATACCCCAAAGATTATCGGTACCCGATACGGCTCCGTCCTCATAGTATGGATCAGTGCTTTTCAGGAAAGCCCAGTAGTCGTCGATAACATCAACACCACCCGGAATGGGGGAGCCGGACATAGTTAAAGATACCGAGGTGAGAGACGCACCGTTAAAGTCGCGCTCCCACAGCACAGGAACGTCGCGCTCCAGCCCCATCCATTCTACATGGATGTTATTTTCCAGAGATCCTAATTGGGTGGTGGATTTAAACCTGAGTTTCAGAGCATAAATGACACCGGCATCGTTGGGGTCATCGGCCGGATCGACACCTATTAAATCGGCATCGGTTACTTTTTCGGGTTCTGAAAGTTCGAGCCATGAATCGTCGTCAATAGTTATGAGCGATTTGATTTCATCTGCCGAAGCGGGCAAGTCCGACGGATATTTTGAGTAGAATTTCAGATACAGAGTGGAATCGCTCCATTCGCCATCAGCATTGGGTTCGCCGGTATAAGTGAATGTGTGGCTTACACCAAGCTCACGCACACCGTCGGAAATCATATTGTATGACACCGGCGAGTGGTCGTGAATGATATACTTGATGCCATTTGCAGGATGAAGGGCTGCCTCGGCGGGCGAGGGGTAACCGGGACCGGTGACCTCGGTGACCACAAACTGATACCAATGGTTGCAGAGCGCATCCAGATATTCGTATGTAACCGATCCGTCATCCTGCTTGAGCTCGCGACAGAAGTCGAGGCGATAGAAGTAGTCGCTGCCATTATATGAGGCCTTGGTAATCAAAAACAGATTGCCACCGGCAGCGTTTTCGTCCTGTTTGTTTTGGGTCTGAGGGAAGTATACGGGAGCATCATCTGAAATATCATCGGGATATGAAGCCGGTGCAACGGCGGAGCAGAAGAAGGCATCGCCCGAAAATGCGGGAGCAGCCACTACCGCCTGGTCTGCGCATCCGAAAAGCTCCTTGGGAAAATAAGATACGTTTTGCTCTGACGGTAATTTATCTGACACCGTAACCTTGGCAGCCACACGCGCCAGGGTAGCCACATTGTCGGTGCGTGCGAGGTCGGCATCTGTGACGTATGAGAACATCAGCAGATTGCCGTGCATGCCCCAATCGGTCGTTTTTACAGCTTTCAGGTCGTTGACAGTCAAGCCGTCCACACTGATCGAGGCGGCTTTATTGGCTATGAAAAATATTTGGAAGCCTCCGGTGCGCAAGTTCTTATCCAACTGAAACGACAGGCGCAACTGTGTGTCATTGATTTGCTCAAGTCGGCTTTTGCCCGAATTCAGGGAATTGTCGAGATACACCGTGAGGGTCTGTACGGGTTGGGTGTATGCGTCGTTGGTGTTATCGACCGCAGGATAAATCAACAGGGTGACATCATTGACCTGAAACTCTGGATCGACAGCACGCGAGGTCAAGCGTTTCATTTCAGGCACGGAGAGTGTCAATTCTACCATACCATCCGAGGCAACGACAGTGCCGGGTTGGAAATCCAACACATCGGAAC
This sequence comes from uncultured Bacteroides sp., assembly GCA_964531245.1. Taxonomy (GTDB): domain Bacteria; phylum Bacteroidota; class Bacteroidia; order Bacteroidales; family Muribaculaceae; genus CAG-873. The sequence goes on from CAZHDH010000026.1 coordinate 19,531, forward strand.
ATCCAACCAACCCAACCGTCAGAAGTAGTAAAAAATATGTGATCAGTTTTCTAACCATAACGAAGATACTTAATTAGGTACGCCGGACACTAATTGCTTGTCAGAGGGATTGAAGTAAGCGCAATAACGTTTAACCGTGGAGTTGAAAGTGAATTTGTTGATTCTATCACCAAGATTATCCTCAGTCCACTTATTGTCATTATAACTAAAGATAAAGTATAAATACGAATCAGCAGCCTGGGAGCTTAAGAAATCACGATAGTAGTATCCATTTGCCAAAGTACCGGCTGCGCCGGGCCAACTGCCGTTTAATTCATAGTCGGTAGTTCCCACCGTAAACCATAGGTAAATATTGGGATAAGTACCCATAGATTGCGGCCAATAGATACGATACGGCTTAAATGGAGTACCTGATACGAATGTGGAGCCGTTGAAGTATGCACATTTAACGCCGTCGGCATCGGGCGTAAATGTAGATGCCGGGGTATAGAACTCGTCCCCGTTATTGCTATATTTCGCATCTCCGGTGTGGAATATAAATCCAAATTCAGCCGAGCTGCTGATATTCGAGGAGAAGTCGTAATACTTATAGCCGCCGGATGTGCCGGTTGGGTTTCCTAAATAGAACTCGGTAATGCCACTTCCGCCCTTAACCCAAATGTGCACTTGTTCGGAATCATTCTGATCAGCGGGCCAGTAGATACGATAATTTTCCACTTTGGGTGCGACGGGTTTTTCAGAAGTAAATTGATTGTTAACACGGTCGTTAATATCCCCGTTGTAAATGAACCACCCCTCACGTGAAGGATAGTCGAACAGCGGCATACCCACCTCCTTGTCGGCTGGAAAACGTAGCGTTGTGGATCCGCCGTGTTGATCGGCAAACATAATCAGGGTTTTACCGGGTTCGGCAATACCGGTGAGTTCAAATTCAAACCAACCGTCGCCTTCGGGTTTCATCATGATACCGGGCCACATGCGGTTCATTGTCACTCCGTCTTTGTTATAGAGCCACGCGCAATAGGGGCAATACGCTTCATCACCGTGGGGCACAGTGACATAGTCGCGATGCTCTTTACAGAAGTCCATTGTCGGGTTATACCGGGCCTCGGCCTGGGTGGGTGTGTTCTGGTAGTCCCACGAATTATTCTGACCGCTAAAGATAAAGAAACCTTCCTTCATCTCGCCCGCAAGGGTCTGGGGTGAGCCGTCGGCTTTATACAGCAGGTTATAGTTGACGGGGTATTCCCAACCGCGGAAGCCCAAAGCGCCGGTAAATGAATATTCCAACGCGGCTACGGGTCGGGTGGCTGTGCCGGCAAAATAACCGATAGGTTTGGATGCCATCGATGTACCCGCGAATGTCTGAGTATAGTCGGCAGGGAATTCCAGACATTGGTACACATATATATGCGGCAACTTCCAATCGCCTGTTGCCGGCTTGAAGTGGATTTTATAGTTTAGAATCGAGGGAATAATGTTGATTGTACAATATTCCCCGGAGTTTTCCACCACGTTGCCGTCGGCATCCACGCCTTGCACCATAAATGTGAGCGTGCGATTTGTCTTCCACGTATCCAGTCCTGATTTAAGACCGGAGAATGACACACCATAATAGATCTTACCATCGGTGACAGGCACGGTGCGTGGATTATCCTTGGTGACCTGCGCGCCTAAAACAGGATTATTGAATTCATCATACGTCAGCGCTTCCACTTTAACAGGATAGTTGGCCGGGGCAATGCCGGTTCCGAAATCGGAAGCCGGGAGTTCATCCCATCCATCTGCCAATGAAATTTTGACATTAGGATAATTGGAGCGGATGCTCACGGGCACTACACCGCTATATTCACCCGACGCAACGCGGAGCTTGACATCAATAGATATCGACTCAGGATTGAGAATCAGGTAATTATCCAGATTGAGCGGATAAATGGTGATGCGCTTATAGATATTACCGGCCACAATGTGCACAAAGTCGTAGAGCTGCTCTTTATTATTGATGCTTTCCTTGATTTTAGCATATTCCGTATAAGGAATCTCATCATTGACCCACACGCGCAGGGTGTCCTGAGTGGAATTGACAGAATAGTCGTAGAGGTTCACCGTCGTGCCGGCATCAGTGGTGTATTTGGGCGATTCAATGCGGATATTGGGCGCATTGGATTCAAACCAAATGGGAGTTTCCTCGCCGGCTGTAACATCGTAAATCTGCTTCTCGATGTGCAGATACACCGGGCCGGAGAGTTCGGTGGCAATGATTTCGGGTGTCCATTCGCTTACCTCCAGGATTATTTTATCAGATGTGACAAGGGTGTACAGATATTCAGTGCCACGCTTAATCTCGCGATATTGGTCGGCCGCGGGGACGGTATTTTCCTGATCGGTAGCAGTGCCGGGCACGGCTCCCAGTGGCAATGATATGTCATTATCACCGATCTTGAAGTTGAGTGATGATTGTGTTTCCGCATCGGCCTCGGCCACATATCGCTCGGGAATGTAGAAGGATATTGATTCCTGAACGCCGTCGGCCACGGTGGGTTCGGCTGTGGCTATCGTTCCATAATCGTAACCGGCGCGGAAGATCACCGGTTCGGTTTTAGATAGATTTGAAAATGTAACATCGGAAATCTGCACGGGCTCACCTCCTGCATCCTGCGGTACAACCGTGATTTTTGCATACATAAAGGTAAGCACTGCATAAAGCGAACCACCCTTACCATCGTAATAAAACCACTGGTCTGTGGTCATGGAAGTGGTGGCACCGTCGGGGTTCTGAAATGAGAAATCGGTGTGTGAGGCCAACATGGGTAGCCCGGCCTCCGGAATCACGCAATCGAAATTGTCGGGGAAGGTACGGTACAGATTCTTGATAGCATCCTCGGTCTGCGGCAGCGACGATACTGCGGCATCAGCATCCCAGATGTTGGCCACCAGATAGAAATGATAGTTGCCGGCTTCAAGATTCAGGGGATAACTGCGATAGATATCCTTGAAATCGAGCGGACTATTTTCTGTGGTCAACGAAACAATCACCGGCGCGACAGAAGCCGACTGATTGAACGCGAAGAAATAAAGCGACGAATATTCCAACTCGGCTGAATTCTGCTCCGGTGCGCGCGATGCAAAACGATTTACGGCAGGCACCATCAACACCAGCCCGTTATGGTCGCCCGCGACCGGACGATAGTCGATATCGTCGGAGCACGAAGTAAGGCAAAATCCGAATAGCGCCGCAAGCAGAAATATATTATGTAGAAACTTAATATTCATATACATACTTGATAGTTTCCCAATCGTTAACAGTCACATTGAGTGTGAGATCCTGAGTTGTGACGTGATCGATAGAAAGAGTGTAGATATGGTTGCGCAGGATATTATTACCGAATCCGGAGTAATCAGACATCGGAATGGTGTATTCGGCGGTGATTTCAGAGCCATCGGCCGATTTTGACAGAGCCACTGTGAAGTGATAGGCCGGCAGGCCAGTAATGCCGGTGGCGGCAAACGAACGTATAGCCATTTCGGGTAGATACCCTACCCTGACATCGCCCTTGCGCTCAGTAGCGGGAATATCGGTGAGAGTGGCGGGGATGCGTCCCAGACAATAAACAAAATCGGGACGTGTGTGCACCTCATAGTCGGGATTGGCTATGCGGGGTGTATGCACCTGATTACCATTGATATAATGCAGGGCATCATAAGGCAACTGACACACGGTGCCTTGCGTGGCAAGCACCTGTGCCGAAATAATCTTGGGATAGCCGTCGGCATTTTTATTATCGATATTATCCACCAGCCTCACCTTGGCCAGCGAGCGGAGCATATCCATATCGGGCAGGAAAGCACGGCTCAAGGCACTGCTGTTCACCAGCGTATGCTGCGAAATCCGGGCTATCGTGGTGCCGAACATCGGCATACACTTACGGGTGTTGGGATAGTATTCGGTTATCGTCTTATCGCCATAATCGCCAGATGCGGAATAGTTGATATCGAAATTGCAAACGTCGCCCATAGCAAACGCAGGCATATCATTGAGCTGGCTGATAACCTCGGCGTATGTTTGGCCGCTGATCGCATCCCATTGGGCTGTGTTTAGGCTACCATCCTGCGACACTGAGCTATTGGCCACCAAAAGCACACGAAACTGCACCTGCTCCGTGCCCGATTCAGTGAGTTCGTGGCCCAGAAGGGCTGTCATATCATCCTTGGGCACCATAATATTAACGGTATATGAGCCTGCTCCTTCATATATCTCGAAATTTGTGCTCTGATAGGCGGCCGAAATGTCCACTACCTTTAGCAAAAGTTTCTCGTCGGCAGCGGCATCGGCCATTTTCGCGAAAATGAACAACGCTACATCATTGAGGTCGATACCATCCTCGAAGCGACGGTACTCACTCTCGACTTCATCGTGCCCCTGGTCATCGGCACGCGAGTTCAGGAGGGTGGTAGGAGTCACCATCTTGAAACTTATCATAATCCCGTCGGAATCGCCACTTACCGGGCAATCGCCGAAGGGCTCCTCAAGCAGCGAGCAGGATGCCAGGAGCAATGATAATATGATAAACGGCAGTTTGAATTTCATTCTTGTTAATCAAATATTGCGATAACGGATAACTAATGTAACCAAGCGATCAGAACCCTTCATTCTGAGGGGGAACAACCACCCAGCTATTGATGTAGATACCGGCCGACATATACCAGTCGTTATCGTTGTCGAGGAAGAACAGCACGGTATAGTCGTCGCGGCGGTCCAGATATTCCTGATCGCCGAAGATGTCGAATCGGTTACCCTTTTCCAGCAGGAAATACTGAATGAGCGGAACGTGGATTATAGTTTTATTATCGACGTTGCGCACAACGTCGAGATAGGCGTTGCCGCCCACCATGAGACGACTAACGGAAAGTTCATAAAGGATGGTGGAGCGCACGGCAGAATTATCGCCTGATGAAAGCGGCTGCAGGGTGGTCTGACCGTAAAGCTGGCTCCAGGGTTGATAAGTTACCAGAGGTGAAGCGTCCTTCACTTGGTTGTTCCACGCCAACCGGGAGTCGGCGTAGGTGAATTTAACAGTAAAATCGTCGGCATCAAGGGCATTACCGTTTTCGTTGCATAGCATTACTGCAATGTCGTTAGTGTCCTTGATAAGGGGGACAGTAACGGTAGTGATACTGGGCGATTGAGGATCAATGGTATAGCTTACATTGCTCACATAGCCGTGGAACAGCCCTTTGAAGTGGGATGCACTCACGTTTTCACCATCTTTCGCTACTGTTTTGAGTGTAACCTCAAGCTCCTCCTTACTTTCGGGAGTATAGGTTGCGAGGTCAAAGTCGGCATTGTCGTTCAGTCCGCCCCACACCACAAAATCGTAGACACCCTCGCTAAGCGGGGTATCCATAATATAGCCGGGTTCGGTGAGCTTTTCGCCCGATTCGGCACCGCTCCATACGCATGCGCCCGAGGCATCGAACGCCCACACATTCACACTTGTTACCTGAGTTGAGAAAGCATCGGCTTTGAGCAGGTTATAGTTGTAGACAAACTGTAACCGCAGCTGCGCGGGACACGGTTCAAGATCCTCCTGAAGGAGTGAACAACCGGTGAAAGCGAAGCCGGAAATACAGGCAAAAGCCACAAAACGAACTTTGGAGCAAAGATTGCGGATAAGCATAAAGAACAATAATGCTTGGATTTGTATAAAAAAGTGTCTGTCGGGAAAACTCCCTGAATTAATGATTGATTTTTATAAGTAACTCTTTTTTTTGAGAGTTACTTATATCGCTCCGGAGAGCCGGATCGCTCTCCGGGCGATATATAGTGTCGGGGATTGATAAACCCGCGTTATCGGCAAGCTATCAAAGGGTCTGATTCTGGGTGGGAACTACAGCCCATTTCAGGATGTTGACACGATATGCCATATAGAAATCGTCGGGAGTAACGGGGGGAACGATGGGGGTGTCATCGTTACCGATACCCGAAGCAATGCCAAGCACCTGATCTACAACAATGTTATAAGAGTGGTTACGTACAACACCGAAGTCGCCTACACGCACCAGGTTCCAGTTGATGGTACCTTCGTTTTTCTGCGAGTTACCGGCACGATACCAGCCGAGGTGTTTCACGGGGATGTTGAAGTAAGCGTGACCCGAGGTGTAATAGTAGGCAAGGCCGGCCATGCGCATCAGGGCAACGTTGGCTTCAGTATAGGTAAGCTGGTCGGCACCCGGAGTAGCGGCAGAAGTGATGGTCTTGTAACCATTATCGCTGAGGATGTAGATGCCGTTGAGGTCAGCTGCGTTAAGACCGCTCTTGAGCTGAAGTGTGCGAGCGTTAGCCTGAAGTTTCAGGATGGTGTTATTTTTACCGTCGTAAGCAGTCTTAACCTCTTTCGAGATTTCTGCGATTTCAAATACATTGGCAAGCGTAGCCATATCGTCATCATCGTTAACCGAGAAGGCTACATACTCATCTTTTTCAGCATCATACTTGACGATATTGATACACTGTGCAAAGAAGCGTTTAAGCATGCTTTCACCGCCGGTTACTGTGCTTGTTACAGAGCCGGGAGTATTTTCGAAGTAGATGTAAGGACGGTCAACAAGTTCTTCACCTACCTGCACCTGACCATTGCCGTAAGCGTAGAAACCGGTATTGTCGGGCAGAGCAGTACCGTTGAGACTGATCTGATATTTACCTACATAAATTACAGAAGCAACAGCCGCAGCGGGGTTGGTGCTTGCAAGAGCTTTTGCACCTACGGTTGTTTCCATAAAGTAGTGGGTGGTACCTACTTCCTTACCTACTTTGGTTTTATCGTCTAGAACCTGATTGTAAGACCAGTAATCCTGATTTACAGTCAAATCTTCGAGATCAGAAGATACTTCAGGATAGGTTTCTGTGAAGTAGGCGGGAGACATACCCCAGTAAGAGCGGTGGTAATTGGCATTGTTCCAGTTCCAGGCATTATTGGTTGCAAGAGGTGTCCCAGGAGTGACGCTTCCATCTTCACCTACTGTAAGATCCAGGCCATCATTGCTTGCGTTGTAGGCTACATTAATGATGTTGTTCAGTGAATTGAAAGCATAGTTATTAGGCAGAATCTGACCGGTGGTTGATTCCTCACGGAAAGATTTGATAACATAGTTTTCTTTGGCAACAGCGTTCAGAGTCCATTTCTGGGGTACGAATGTCAGTGAAACGGGAACGTTTGTAGTACCGGTTTCACTATAAAGCCGGGTTGCTGATACGTAGGGTTCAATACCACTTGCTGCAAAAGTAATTTTTGAAGCATAACGTTCAACATAGATGTCGACACAATCGCCGGCAGTAGCAGCAGCTTCAGCAGCGGTTTCTGTGGTATAAAGTTTTGCTTCAGGAATTACTACAGCTACCTGAGGTTCTGTAGCACCAGTGGGATAGAAAACAGCATTACTCATAGCGAAGTTACCATCGCCATTGCGGAATCCATCACGCGAAACAGTCTGGATATCGTTAAGCGAACGGTTGAGCGAGCCGGGCACTACGGGGTTCAGGTAGCAGATTACCTGAGTGGGCTTGTTTTCACCCTTGCGCACGGATACCTTAACAGTTGATTTATAGAAAACATCAACTGTTCCGCTGGGTGAAGCGGCTGTCTCGGCATTGGGAAGATCCACGGGAACCACGTCGCCGATCACATTGCCGGCATTGTCGTAGAACACAAAGTAAGCTGTGGAGATTTTGTTTTCAGCTGCGGAACCTGCATCGAAGTCGGTAGTGTTATCTTCGGGGCTACCGTTAGCTTGCGAAGCGCGAGAACCGGGAACGTCACCGCTGATTCGCAGACTCACAAAATACTCCTGATTGGCTTCAGCATTCACATCTTCACCGCCGTTAATGGTGAGATCGTCTGAAGAACAACCTGCGAAAAGAAGGCCGAGGGCCATCGATCCGTAAAGAAGATTCTTTTTCATGTGAAAGTTTAATAATTGATTTGATTTATTGATATTTGTATTGTTCTGTTAGAGTAATTTGATTTTCTTGGCGGGTTTCATGGCGTTTTGCACCTGCTCGATCACAGCGGCTGCATTTGCATCCCCGGCATCGCGCGCCTGAGATAACATCTCGATAGCCTTGTCATATTTGCCTTCACGGGCATAAAGCACACCCCAAGCGTAGGCCGTCTGCGCCGAGGGGGTGATACGGCCCAGGAAGGTGCGTGCGCTTGACAAATCGCCCTGATTTATAGCCGAATAAGCCGCATTCATATTGGCCACGTCATTATCAGGATAGATGCGGGCCGCGGTGAGGAACACGTTGTCATACTCCGGCGAACCCTTCTGATAGCTATTGGCAAGCAGGAAGAATTCGTTGAGGCTCAGGAATCGGGGATTCGTATTCATGACTTCGGCAATCTCGGCCACATCATAGTATCGGCGAATCTTGTAGGTGATGAGATAGTCGGTGTGTCGCAGATTGGGATATACATTGGCGAGCAGGAAACTATACGCTTCGGGGAAGCGGCGGCGCAGCACGTCGTTTTTGTTCTGTATGGCAATGGCTTCGTCGTCAATGAGTGCTATGATTGCATCTTTATCTGAAAGGGATGACGCCTGGAGCCACTGACGCAGTCCGGCCCAGTCTTCGGGCACCGATGAGGTCTTGAACACCGATGAGGCGAAATCGGAGTGTTCAACCACGTATTTACGCACCACCTCGGTACGGCCCTGCGCCAAGCGCACGTTGTTGGCGTACGGGCCTTCGGGCGAGGCATAACCGGTGAGCAGAATCTGCTCAACCGTAGCATCCTTATTATCCTTGACGGCTTTGATTGTGGCAAGGATAGAGTCGAGCTCGGCGTAGTTTGACTTATAAGTCCAGTCGATATCCGTGCGGTTAACCTTGAATACGATGTTGGCACGTCCCGACAGATTGAAAATCTTTTCAAGAGTATCGGTGGGAACGATATAGTCGAACGTATTGGTATCGTAAACGTATGTCGGCGGAGTGAAATCCATCTGCGCCACCGGAACGTGGGATGAACGGACAGCTCCACATTTACATTCATTAATTGTATCGGCCATAATAACCAGATCAGATTGCTGCATCCAACTGCTATAAGGCACTGTGGCAGAATAGCTCAACGGAACACTTTTACCGGCACGAAGCAGCGCAGTGTCGGCCTGACGGCCATTTCGCACCTCCTGATACCAGGCTTGACGGCCGGCAACAGTGACAGCCGGAAGCGACACAGTATCGCTGCCGGCAATGATGGCCGGTGTGAGCACCACCATACGGTTGCTCTTGACCTTGAAATCTGCGGGATTGACAGTCATATTCACTGTCATTACCTCCTCTGACTGATTGATTGCAAGATCCGAAATATTGAATTGTGCTGATTGCTGGTTGGCAGACGCTGTCAAAGCAGTGGCAAGGGATATCAGTAGCAGATTCTTATACATAATTCCTTACTTATTTAATAATGTAAACTACATTGATGGCGGCTTTGGTAGGACCGACATAGTTATGAGGGCGATTGTTTGAGATACGCTTACCACACTTTGCGCAAGGATAAGAACTATAACGGGTATATATCCAGCCTAATCCGATTTCTGCCTCGATATTCCAGCGGGGATGCACAGCCCATGCATAGCCGTAAGACAAACCGGCACCCGCGCCCCACCCCTCGTAGCGCATACCTTTATGAGGATGGCGGGCTGTGTCCAGAAAATTCAAATTAAAATCTATGTTCCCGAAATTGTATTGGCCGCCTATACCGTGCACCCCGAAAAAGTGACCTTGAAAACTGCGACACAACCAATAGCGCAGTTCGGGCTGTACAAAATAGTGGCGCCATTTCTTGTCGTCCACAGTCCAAAGATTAAGCTGACCGTTGACATCAAGAGTCCATTTTCTGGCCAGACCGGCTTCAAAGCCAAGGTTGGGGCTTAGAAGCACATCGCTGATTAGATTGGTCTTCACAGCCACCTTCTGCGCGTTCATCGGCATACAGAAGATGAAGGCAAGCACAGGAATAAGCAGAAACTTAAATTTCATAATTATGTGATTAGCAATGAATTGACAGACGTTTTTCTTAAAGATCATAAGGTGTTAAGCAATAGGCGTTGGG
>CAZHDH010000027.1:0-29531 GCA_964531245.1 uncultured Bacteroides sp.
GGATATATCGGCCCGCAGGGTTTAAAATATAGCCCATAATATAAACTAATTTTTGTGAGTAACTTATTATTGAACACTTTTTGCCTATTCCAGATATGTTCATTATCTTTGCATATCGTTTAACAGATTTGATATGCTGAATATTTACAAGGCATCTGCCGGGTCGGGCAAAACTTACACTCTCGCCTACGAATACATAAAAATGCTCCTGGGGCAACGACTCCCGGGACGCAAGGGCTATGTGCTCAATGATCCTAAATATCTTGGCGGTGCCAAGCTCCTCACCGCCCCTCACGAACGCATCCTGGCAATCACATTCACAAACAAGGCCACGGCCGAGATGAAATCGCGCATTATCAAGGAACTGGAAGCCCTGACCGTGATTCCCGATGCCGACACGCAGGATTCTGACTACGCTCCGCGCCTGATCAAGGAATATGGGTGCACCCGCGACGAGCTGGCTGCCACGGCCGCGCGCGCCCTGAAGCGCCTGTTAGACGATTACGGCCGGTTTAATGTCAGCACAATCGACGCGTTTTTCCAAACCATCCTGCGCAGCTTTGCCCGCGAAATCGACCGCCAGGGCGACTATCGCCTTGAAATCGACTCTGACACAGCCTTGTCTGAAGCCATGTCTATGCTGCTCGACGAGGTCAACCGCCCCCTGGCCACTACCGGCCTGGCCGACGTGGCCACCCAGGACGATGTCCGCAATATGCGCCAATGGCTGATGGACCGCGCTCAAAGCCGCATCGGTGAGGCCACCGACTTCAATCCATTCGATAGTTCGCGCAGAATGTACGGCGGACTCATCGGTTACCTCTCAAAGGCTTTCACCGAGGCTTTCTCTGCCCGCCAGAAGGAGATGGAGGAATACCTTGACGACCCCGAAAAATATAAAAATTTTGTAGCCGCCCTGAGCCAATGCTCACAAGCCCTGCGCGCCATGGCCTTGCGTATTGCCCGGGACACTCTGGAAAAGCTGGATGCTAAGGATATAAATTCCAACGTAATTAAATTTTTCCAAAAATTCACTCCCGACTCCGGGTTTAAAGTATCCGGTACCAAACCGACCTTTATTGCTAAAGTGGCTGAAGGCAATCCCGACAATGTGATAAAAAAATCAGCACTTTCCCGCGCCGATTACTATTTCTCGGTGCTCGCCGGAGCTATCGAACAGCTTGAAAACGGAGAAGCACTGGAAAAATTTGTGCGCGAGCTGCAACGCACCATCTCGGGTGTGAAAGCCCTGGCCTTCATCAACCGTTATATTGAACGCTACCGTCGCGATAACAATCTGATTCTGATCAACGATACAAACACTCTGCTCAATTCAATCATCAGCGAGGAGGACGCTCCATTTATATTTGAACGCGTAGGTGTTCGTCTTGAAAACTTTATGATCGATGAATTTCAGGACACCTCCGGCATGCAGTGGCACCACCTCAGCCCTCTGTTGCGCAACTCGCTGGGGTTTGACCACGACAGCCTTATAATCGGTGATGTGAAACAGTCGATCTACAGGTGGCGCGGTGCCGACTCCGAACTCCTCGACCATAAAGCAGAAAAAGAATTCCAACGGCAAAGCAAGGTCATAGGCAGCCGCCCGGGCGAGAACACCAACTACCGATCGTCGCACACCGTAGTGCGCTTCAATAACACCCTGTTTCAGCTACTTGCCTCATGCCCCGACCTATCGCCCGATATAGTGCCCCCCGTGGCCGGTTACACCGGCATAGCGCAGGACCTCCCTGAAAACACCGCCCACCTCACCGGCCGCGTATGCTTCTCGTGGGAAGCTCTGCCTCCCGAATGGGAAGCCGAGGTTACCGAAGCTCTTGACGTGGTGGAGAAAGATTACCCCTTTGCCGAACGCATTGCCCGCAATATCCTGCGGCAGATTGAAAACGGTTACGCCCAGCGCGACATCGCCATTCTGGTGCGCACAGGGGCTCAGGCGGTGAATATAGCCACTTATCTGCAAGCGCGCTATCCGCAGATTTCGCTTATGAGCGAGGAGGCGCTCAAACTGGCCTCTAACGCTGCTGTGCGAAAGGTCATCACGGCTCTGGAACTCATCGCTGCGGGCACCCCATCGCTCGACCCCGAGGTGAATTTACCCGTGGAGGATGACCTACCCGACGCCGCTCGTCGCAAAAATGCACGCAAGCTGCGCATGCGCCGTATGACGGTGGATTGCTTCAACTATTACGTGGCCCACGGCCTGAAGGTAAGCGATGCCCTGACCGAGGCGCTCAAACAGGTGCACGCGGCATTCCCCGGCGGATATGCCGGTGTGGCTGAGACCCCCACCGTGCCTGTGCCGTTGGACGGCCCCGACCACGACCTGCGCGAGGTGCGTCGACGCGCCCCCGCATCGCTCGCTGCCCTTGTCGAGGCCATCATCGAACTCAAAATCACCCCGGCCGAACGCCGCGAAAACGCACAATATCTGCTCGCGCTTATGGATCTGGTCACCGAATTCAGCCGCGACCATAATCCCACCGCCAGCGCATTCTTGCGATATTGGAAAGTGCGCAGCGATAGTTTCGTCATTGCCCCCGACGCACGTCGCGATGCCGTGACCATATCCACTATTCACAAAGCCAAAGGCTTGGAATGGGATTGCGTCCACGTGCCCTTGTGCGGCTCCAATCTGCTCACAAAGCCTCGCGAACTGTGGTTTGACACCACCGGCCTTGCAAACTATCTCGAAAAACAGCTCGGTGTGGATGTCGGCACTCCACCGCCGATTATGTATCTGGCTCCAAACGATGCATTTGCACTCCCCGGCAATCCTCTAAAGGAGCAGTACGACGAAAATTGCCTGAAATCCGTGAGCGATAACCTTAATGTGGCTTACGTGGCTTTCACCCGTGCCGTGCGCGAACTCGACATATATGAAGCTCCCGACAAGCAGGGTACCCTGGCGGCCGCTATCCGTTCATCGTTTAAATCGACCGAGGCAGCAGCGTTAGCCGGCAAATCAGATATTTATATCGATTTCACCTCACGCGCTGTTATAACCGACGATTCCATCTACATCGGCGAACCCACGAAGCACGAAGTGCCCAAGCCCGTGAAAAATTCAAAAAAACGACGTCCCGACCCTCTCAAACCCGGCGGCGCCGTCGCTCTACCCGACATTGAGGTCAGCTTCCCCGACGAATACGACTCAATTACTCGAATCGCCGACCTCATCTATCAGGACGAAACCGACGACGACCCCGCCACCGGCACCGAATCGCCACGCGACATCGTGGACTCTCCCGACGAAGCTGTCTCAGAGGCTCAGCAGGCCGCTGTGCGTCAGGGCCTGGGACTCCACGCCATCCTTTCGCGCATGGTTACCGAGGAAGACCTCGACGAATCCCTGTCATTCCACCGCAGCTATATCCCCGAAGATCAGCTGCACCAATTAGGCGACACCGTAAAACAATTCTTTAAACAAGCCGGTCACCTGGAACACTCCTGGTTCTCGCCCGACAATCCGCGCGTGCTCACCGAACAACCCGTCTACGATCCCCGCCACAACCAGCACACCCGCATCGACCGCATTGTGTGGCTTCCCGACGGCAGCATACACATCGTAGACTACAAATTCACCTCGCGCCACAAACCCGAACACCTCACCCAGATACGCCGCTACGCCACCAACCTCGCCGCCATGGGATTCAAAAACATCACGGCCTACCTTTGGTACCCCCTCCTCGGCACCACCATCAAAGCATAACCGCCCCACCACGCCACCGCAGTTTGATGCAATACACTGATTACTAACAACTTGTAGGGACGCACAAAAATTTTGCGTCCGCGTCCGGATGGCACCGCGCCGGATGGGGCACACCGTCCAGTGGAGTGACGCCACTCCATCCGGCAACGCACCACAACACATCACCCGGGTGCATGATGAAAGAAGCGGGCTGCTCACGCGGCCCGCTTCCCTACTATTTTACCCTTATTGTCTATAATTATTTTACCATTACTTTTCCGTAGTAGTTGCCGGTGGTGGTGCGTACCATGATGAGGTGCACGCCGTTGGCAATGTTTTCAATGCTCAGTGCATTGGCCTGATCGGGGGTTGCCATTGCCACCTTGATACCGGCGGCGTCGAAGATTTCTACCGAGATTACGTCGGTGAGGTCGCCGGTGAAGGTGATGGTACCGTTTTCGGTGCCGATTTCGTAGATGTCGTTGACGGTGAAGTCAGCGGCCGAGGTGCCTTTAAGGCTGATCAGGGTGGGTTCGCCGAAGGTGCCCATGGGCATTTCCTCGAAAGGAGCGGCGGTGATTGAGTTGGTGATGTCGCCGTCGGCGTTGATGGTGCGGAAGGTGATGTTGTCGCCTTGTTCACCGTGTACGTTGATCATCATCATGCCGTCGATGAGGGTGCCGATACCGCGGCATTCGTTTCCGCAGAAGGCTGCTACGCTGTATTCGGTTGCGTCGGCGATATTGCCTTCGCCGTCTACCAGTGCGGCGGTTACGGGCATCACTGAGGGATAGCGGTGGATGTCTACTACCCAGGGAGCGTCGAGGTCGAGTTCCAGATCCTGTGCGGCTACTTCGGTAGCTTCAACCATTGTGTAGGTGAAAGTCTTGGCCGAGTTGCTGTAGTACATGTAGCCGGCGCCGGGTGTGAGGGTGCTCAGAGAACCTTTCCAGAGGCCGTCGGCATCTGCCTGAGCGAAGCCTTCGAGACCTGCGATGATGTCGCCTTCTTCGGCCTGCAGACCTGCCAGGAGGTCAACGATGCTGAGGCTTGCGCCCTGAGCGGCGGGGCAACCGATCCAGTTCCAGCCCTTTACGAGGCTTACTGCGGTGGCGGGGTCGTATGCCACACCTTCCAGAGTGGTGGTGAGGGCTTCGTCGGCCACACACACCTTGTAGGCTACGGCGGGAGCGAGCTGCTTGAGCGAACCGGTGATGCCGTTTTCGGCGTCGATGGTGGCTTCTTCGTCCTGCGAGAGGATGCGGGCGATGCCGGTGACTGCGAAGTCGGCTACTTCAACAGGAGTGTCGATGTTGTGCGAGATCCAGTTCCAGTTGTGCACCATTTCAAGGCTGGTCTGAGCTTTTTTGAGCGAGTATTCAAAAGCTACGTTGTCTGAGAAGTTTCCGCCAAATTCAGCCACAGCTTTAACGGTGGTGTTGTCGGCTTCGATGCTGAAGGGGGCTTCGTAGAGCTTACGGGCGCTTTCGGGGTCAGAGGGTTCAGAGCCGTCGGTGGTGTAGTAGATTACGGCACCGGGAGTGGGGGTCGACAGCTCGATGGTGTTGCTGTGGTAGAGTTCTGAACCTGATTCCACACCTGCTTCGGGGTTGTGTACCCAGTAGGGGTGGCTGCCGATGGTGAGTTCAGCCAGCTGGATACCGTCGTTGGCGCAGAGGTAAGCGTCGAAGGGTCGTACAGTTGCCGATTCGTTTGCGGCAAACTTGCTGCCGGCAGCGTCCAGGGTGAGGAAGTCGCACTGGCGGGCTTCGCCGTCGTATGAGCCATAGAGCGAGAAGTGCTTGCCGGCTGCTACATTTTCCTCGGGCACGGGAGTGAAGGCGATGTCATACACGAAGTTGTCGGCATCAGACTGGCCTTCGGCATAGAATGTCACGGGCACAGAGGCGTAGGGGGCGGTTACGTGAGCCAGGTAGGGGCGGTTGGCTTCCATTGTGGTGGCGGGGGTGAGGGCTTCGGCCTCAGCGTCGGCAAAGGTTACCAGAGCGATACCTGAACCGTTGCGGGCGGTGAATTCCTCGCCGTAGGTCATACCGGTGGGAGCGAAGGGGAGCATGATGCCTTTCCAGCCGCTGTTGATGTCAGCCGATTCCGATGCGGGGATTTCGGCAGTGAAGCTGATGCGGTGGTTGCCCAGGCTGAAGCTTGCGGGAGCGTTGAAGGGATGAGCGCCGTCGAGCACTATGTCGGAAGCTGCCACGCGGTGGCCGTCTACGTTGAGCACGATGTTGAGGTGGTCGGCGTCGGCCAGTGAGCCATCGGCCATGTAGATGATACAGTTGGGGTTCAGACCGCGGAACGATTCGGCTGTGATGCCTTCACCGGCACGGGGAGCGCGGGCCGGAGCGCCGGCTGCCTGGGTGTTGGCGGGCAGGATGATGCTGGTCAGAGAGGTGCAGCCCTCGAATGCGCCTTCACCGATTGCGGTGACACCGGGGATGGTGATTGATTCCAGGTTTTCGCAGTCTTTGAACGATCCGGCACCGATCTCGCTTACGGTTTCGGGGAGGATAACGTTCTGCAGGTTTTCCATACCTGCAAAGGCGTTGGCGGGGATATTGTCGTTTTCGATTTCAGAGAGGTCAAGGGTTTCTACAGATTCAAACACTTCGCGCACGGTCTGGAAGTCTTTAGCATCCATATTGCCGGTGATAGCCAGTTCGGTAAAGTTTTCCACTTCTTCCTTGAGCACCGAGCCGAGGTCGTCAGAGGCGATAGGCTGGCCTTCTTCTACGTGGAGGTATCCGGAGATCTTAACCCAGGTGTCGCCGGGCAGAGCGGGGATGGTGTACAGGCCGTTTTCGTCGGGTTCTGCGGCAAATTTCACTGTCTCGTAGGTGGGCTGGTTGAAGCCTGCGGCAGCTTTGGTCATGATCTTGTTTTCGATCTCTACCGAGAGCACTACGTTGGGCGAGGGAGCTTCGAGGCTGAACTTATAGTCTTTGCCTTCCTTGTACACGGTCTTGGAGCCGGTAGCGCCGTAAGTGTAGTTGGCGTTGAGGGCGTTGTAGCGGTCGTCGCCTTCGAGGTTCACGATCTCAGCCTTGACATCGGCGGCGCCGGCCAGGTTCTGGAAGGTGATGGGATAGAAGAATACGATGTCCAGGGTGTGATTCTGGGGGAAGTTGGCGTTGGCCATACCTACCTTCGGGTCGAATTTCACTACATACTGGCCGCCGTAGCCGTAGCTGTCGGGAGCGAAGCCTGAGGGAGTGCCGGAGGCGAGCACGTCGCGGCCGTTGTCATACACCTTGAATGCTACACCGGGACGATAGTAGCCGGCATTCTTGCTCGATACGGGGCAGTTGGGCAGACCCAGAGATACCTGTACCATTGAGTTGGTCACTTCAATCTTGTCGGCGTTGTAGTAGGTGTTGTAGACGAATGCGCGGGTCTTGTCAAAGTTGATCCAGTAGTAGCTCTTGGCAGCCTGGGGGCCGATTTCGTTCCAGAAGCTTGCGCCCTGGTAAGCCGATTCTGCGCCGCGGGGCACTTCGAGTTTGATCTTGGAAGCATCGGTGGGGAAGGGCGACATCATACCGGTGGCGGGAGGAGTTGCGCCGAGCATGGTGATGTTTTCAAGCGCGGTGCAGGCCGAGAAGGCTCCGCTGCCCACATAATTCACTGTGGCGGGAATGGTCACCTGCTTGAGGGCGGTGCAGCGTGCAAAGGCGTTGTCGCTGATGCGTTCGAGGTTGGAGGGGAGAATGATGGTGCGCAGGGCTGAGGTGCCGGCCGATGCGGTGGGAGCGAAAGCGTTTGAGGGGATTGCGTTGCGGGTCATGGCGGTGCCCTTGATGGTCAGGTCGGCCAGGTCAAGGTCAATGATATTGCCGGCGTGGGCGCGGAAGGCTGCAAATTCGCTTTCCAGGATGGTGCCCATGAGTTTCAGGCGGTCGGGGCATTCTGCGATCTTGGCGGCCAGTTCGCCTTCCTGTACGTTCACTACCACATAGTCGGAAGCGCCTGCGGGTGCTACAGAGATTGTGATGTCGAGGTCTTCGGTCACGGCGGGGATCGAGATGTTGGCCACGGCTGCGCTCACGGCTTTGTTGACACCGTTGACAGCTACGGTAACACGGTCGGTGGGAGCGGTGGGAGTAACCTTGAAGTTGAAGGGCATACCGCGCACAATCTGGGTGGCTGCGCCGGTGATGTTAGCGCCGTTCACGCTCTGGGGCATATTGATCGAGTGGTAGATCACCTTGTTGCCGATTGCGGGGATGCGGTCCACGATTCCGTCGGCGTCGGCGTTCACCAGGGTCCAGTTTTTCTTGTTGTATGAGGTGGCCAGACGCAGCTCGTTGCCTTCCTTTACGGTGGATTCGTTCACCTGGCAGGTGAAGTTGTAGGTGAGGTTGCCGGCGTTGGTGCTGTAGTTGGCGGTGACGGGCGAGATGAATTCCTTGATGGCGCCGTTTTTATCGGTGAGCACGATGCCATAGAATTTGGAAGCTTCGGCTCCGGTGGGCACCTTGATTGCATTGGCGCGCACGGTGAAGCCCTTGCCTACGGGCACGTTTACTACATCGGTCACAAGGCCAGTGCCGCCCTCGGCTCCGGTGATTTTCCATACGCCGTCCACTGTGGTGGCTTCGGGCTGGCGGAGTGCTACGTGGATCAGGGTGTTGGCTTTGATGTTGGTGTGGTAGGCACCGTCGGCGCCGGGATAGAGGCGGGTGGAGTTGGCATACACTTCGATTCCTGCGTCGCCAAATGAGTCGTCGGTGTCAAGGGTGAAGGCATATTCTGCGCCGGGTGCAAATTCGGCACCTTCTGTTACGGCGGTGAATTTCAGACCCTTTTCTTCTTTAACGCTTACGGTGTAGGCTGAGAGAGCCACGGGGTTTTCTTCTACGATTTCCTTGAAGTCCTGCCAGTTTTCTTTTGACTTATAGGCTGCGGATGCACCCACGGGCACCACGAGGCGTGCTTTGGGTGTAGCTTCAAATACACACCAGTTGACCCATGCGGGGTTGGAGCGGCGTACAATCACTTCATTCAGTGCGCGGCAGTCTACAAAGATGTTGTATTCAAAGGTGGCTACAGATGCGGGGATTTCGATTGAGGTAAGACCGGTCTGGCAGAAGCAGCCGCTCTTGAAGGTGGTGACGTTTGAGGGCAGAACGATGGTCTGGAGCGAACGGTAACCCGAGAGTGCCTTGGCGGGAATGGCGTTGGCGGGGTTGGCACCGGTAGCGGTGATGTTCACCTGCGAGATGTCCAGACGGGTCAGTTTCATACGGTCGCGGATGAAGGCGAAGTCGTTGGCGTTGATGGTGCCGAACAGGGTGAGGTCTTTTACGGTTGCGGTGGCGTTATCGTCCAGCAGATCCTGGAGTTTGCCGGCCTCAACCCAGAGGATGGCCTTTGAGAGCACATCGGCGGCGTTCTGCACGTTTACGGTGATTTCCTGATCTTCCAGCGCGTTGGTGATACGGTAGTTGTTGGAAGCATCGGGTGTGAGGATGAAACCGTTGGCTTTTACAGTGATTACCTTGTCGACGCTCTTGGGGGATACTTTGAACGAGAAGTCGCGACCTTTGATCACTTTGTTGTCGGCCATGGTGATTTCGAAATCGTCGGAAGCACCGGGGAAGTTGATTGCGAAGTAGGGAAGCTCTGCACCGGCTGCTTTAGCTTCACCGGCAGCCAGGAGGTCGCCAGCTACGGGGAGCCATGCGGTGGCACCTGATTCCTGAGTGGCTACGCGCACTACATCGCCGTCGGCCACTGCGATGCCGGCAGGCACAGCGCAGGTGAAGTCAAGATATTTCTGAGTCTGGAGTGCCACGAGCTTGAAGTTGCGGCCGTCGCTCAGGGTCGACTTGAAGTTGCCGGCGGCATCAAAGAGAGCCACGGTGATTTTGCCGTTGAAATCGGTGTTCGAGATATTCTTGAGGGCACCGGCGCGGGCGGTGAAGGTCTGGCCGGGGAGCACATCGGTTACGTCGATTGTCAGACCGGGCTGGCGTTCGTCGCTGGTGATGTGGATGGTAGACCATTCGGTGGTGTCGGCGGCGGGCTTGATGTTGTAAACGATGGTGGTGAGGTCGTTATAGCTGTGAGCGCGGCTTACCACGGGGTTGAGGGCATCGGAGGCATAATAGCCGTTGGCCGAGCCGCCCCAGCCCCAGTTGATGTGGAAATATACAGCACCGCCGCGAATTTCATAACCGTCGCACACAAAGGCGTGACCCGACGATACGTCCTGGCCGCTGTAAAGCACCGGGCGACCTTCGTCAATTTCATTTACGATGAGCGCGTCCCATGAAGCCTTTTCCATTTCAGCGCGTTTTTTGTAGGATACGCCCGAGTCATATCCGAACATCGAGGTCAGGGCATAGGGCACCTTAACCTCGAATGCGCTTGAGCTGGACATACCAAAATCGGTGCCGATTGCGATTGCTGCATCGGCCACCAGAGCTGCCACAGCGTCGGCTTCATCCATTGAATAGCCGGTGCGGTAGTTGTCGTTGCGCATATCCTGCCACGAATATGTGGTGGCACCGCCATCAGCGGCCAGAGCAGCGGGGCGGTTTTCGGGATATGTGTGATATTTGAGGATCTCGGCCAGTGCCACGCCTACGCAACCGGTGAGGCGGCGGCCGGGTATATTGTTATTGAATGGAGCTTCCTGGCTCCATGCGGGTGTTTCAAGCACTTTGTTGGTAGCCTGGCCAATGCGGGCGGCGCGGAAGCTGCCAGAGCCATAGTTGAATGCGGCTACCGGGGTGGCCACCACGCGGCGGGCTGCGTCAGGCATTGCGTCGGCTCTCCAGGTGGTGGTGGTAGAATAGGCGATAACGGGCATCGAGGCGTCATCGGCCGATACGATTACAAATCCCTTTCCGTCTGTTGCATTAAAGACATAGCTGACGGGGTTAGAATAAGCGTCCTTAGCTGTGTGTACCAGGGTCAGGCCATCCTTTGCGCCTGCCTTCAGGAAATCAGCGGCAACTGCTTTTGCATCATTCTCATTAAGGGTGGCACCGAAAGACATCAGTGAGGTACCTCCGCATAATGCAACAATCATTACTTGTTGAATCGTTTTGAACATAAGGGTAATGGTTAAATAATCGTGTAAAATAGTTGGTTATAAAATCATTAAGAAGAATGTCTATGAGACAGAGTGATGAAAGTTTTTGTTTTTTCGATTAGCTCGAAGATGTGAGATAAAGGGGTTGGGTAAAGGTAAAATAAAAATGGTTTGAAACGAGTGTGTGATGATGTCTGTCGCTCATTTCGACGGCAAAATTATATCCTATTTCTGACCCGTCAATAAAAATCTCGATTTTTTTTCAAAAATTTTTCGCGCCCCATTTTTCAAGACCATAATCTCGGTACTTACGCACAAGAAAATCGCAGCATAAACCGCTGTTTAATAACCAATTACCTCAACACCATCTAATTCCCCTCAACACTCCGAAAACCGCCCCACAATTTGTTACAATACTGTTACATACCCGACACATACCCAAAACACCCACCGGTGGAGAGACTCGGGACACACGCCGGATGGACCGGGAGAGACGGCGCGGAGCCACGGGAAGCCACGCCGCCGGACGACACCCCCACCGACAACCCATCCGGCGCGCCCCCACACCTCAGAGCGGCGTTGCCCCGGTCAATCCGGCAACGCGCCACAACGTAATATACTGATTACTAACGATTTGTAGGGACGCAAAAATTTTTGCGTCCGCGTCCGGACGGGGCACACGGTTCTGTGGAATGACGTCGCTCCGCGCTGTCAGGCGCGCGCCGGATGGCCAATCCTCGACATCCCATCCGGCAGAGGACGCAAAATTTTTGTCCTACACTTATCTGTATATCAACGTATTAAATATTATTAACACCCTAAGTAGGGTGCAGGGGGCGCCAGAGTGCGTATCCTCAACTGGTGCGCTTTCCCGGTCTCTGTCACCACCACTTTGAGGCTTGAGCGGAACAATAATTGTCCCTGAAATCGCTAATTCACAGATATTTAAATATTGTTAACTTTGTTTAACAAATAGGGGGGGTAAAATGTCGGGTTTTTCGTAATTTTGCACGTCAAATGGTCGGGAATATGACCTTTGAACATGATTTCCCACATCCTTTTGACACTCGCACGTGCATTTTCATTAAAATACTATTTATTTCACATCATGTTCACATATTATTAATAACAGTCGTTCCTGCTGTCCGCACTTAACCTATTTTACTTACCCCTCGCCTCTGTTCACATACTCTTACACAGATACCGCCGATCTGCCGTTCATACACCTTAATCGCGCCTATATTCCAAAACAACATCTGTAAATCTGACGGTAAACGCCGTAGATACCCTTAAATAAAAAATTATGAAGAAACTTTTACTTACGTTTTTGGTAATGTGCTGCACTATCTCAGTCATGGCTTTTGACTTAGTGCTTCAGGATGAAAACTTTACCGCCAATCTTACATGTACCCCTATCAACGGTACAAATAACATCAAAATCAAAAAACAGACCAATAAATCTGTCACCGGCGATGTCGTGATCCCCGAAACAATCACTTATAACGATACCGAATATACTGTTGTAGAGCTGGAAGCCTCAGCATTTGCCGGAGTGACGATGACCTCTATCGTTCTGCCCGAAACGGTAACAAAAATCGGTAGCGCCGCTTTCAACCAATCTAAACTCAAATCAATCACCTTCCCCTCCTCTTTGGCCGAACTGCCGCAATCGGTGTGCGAATTCAACTCTGAGCTCACCACCGTCGTGCTTCCCCGTGAGGTGCAGACCATAGGCAAATACGCATTCCGCTCCTGCAGCAAGCTCGAGAATGTCACCTACTCTGGCTATACCGGCACTGATGCTGTGGCATTCCCCGAAGCATTGATAACTCTGAAAGAAAAATGTTTCAGCAACACTGCTGTGCGCGAAGTTATTATTCCTGACAACATCACCGAAATAGAACTAAACGCCTTCTCGCTTTGCGAAAATCTCGTAAAAATCCACTTCCCCGAAACCATGACTTTGCAGACCGAAGCCACCTGGTGGGGCTACGGCTATCTGAACGGCGAGGGTAAAGGCTTGTGCGACGGCTGCACCAGCCTCAAGGAGGCGAACATTCCATCCAACTGGGCATGGATTCCTACATATATGTTTCATCGTTGCACTTCGCTTGAATCTATTGAGATTCCTGAAAATATAAAATGTATCGGTAAAGGTGCTTTTCAGGATTGTACCGCTCTCACCCAATTTATCATGACCAATAACGAGGAAATGTCGATGCCCGATTATATTGATGAGGACGAGGGGCTTTCACTGCCTGCCGGTTTCGGTATGATTGAGGTTGATGCCTTCAATGGCTGCACATCGCTGCAAAAGGTAAAACTCTCGAAAACAACTTACTACATTGCCGAAGATGCCTTCCTTAATTGCACAAGCCTTACCGACCTCGAACTCAACGAGGGGCTTGACACATTCGGCCCGTCGGTATTCATGAACTGCTCGTCGCTGGAAACTGTCAAACTTCCTCACACTCTGGGCACTATCGGCGATCAGGCATTCTTCGGATGTACCGCGCTCACTGAAATCGATATCCCCAATTCGGTGTTCGATATGGGCGACTGGGGTTCTACCGGTGCTGTGTTCGGCAGCTGTACCGCACTGAAATCTGTGCGTCTCTCAAACGAACTCCCTGTACTTAAACATAATATGTTTAAAGACTGCACCTCATTGACAGAACTGTGCTTCCCTCCGTCGATGGAAGAAATTGAGGAAAACGTTATCAGTGGGTGCGAGAATCTGAAAAACGTTTACATAGGCCTGAATGTCACCGATATTGCGGCAAATGCCTTTGCCAATTCCGGTATGACCGACCTCTTTATCACAGCCCAGACGCCTCCGGCTGTGGCGGCTTCTTCTTTCCCCACATCGCTCCAACGCCTGCACGTGCAGCGCGAAAAAGCTCAGAACCTCTACGCCACAACCGATGTATGGAAAGACTACACCGAGGTCGATCTGCTCATCGAGCCGGATTCTGTCGTAATTCTCCAAGACCCCGCGGAACGTCCCGGTGCCATGCGAGCAGCTACCACTCAATATAATACAGCCACACAAATCTTTGCCATTCAGGGCGATAAATTCAGCCGCACGGCCACGATGCAGGGCGAGAACGCATCTATTCCTCACCTTTTCTGGAAGTCCGAAGACCCCGCGACGGCCTACGTTGACAATGATGGCAACATTCACGTGCGCGGCGACCTCTATCCTGACACCCCCGTTAAGGTCAAGGCCCAATCACTCTACGCCGATATGCCTCTTTCTGAGGTGACTGTGCTCCACGAATCAATGTCAGGCATCGGGGATGTCTCAAGCCAATTACCCGAGGGAGCCGACAGCGGTGCCACCCATATCTTCACCCTCGGCGGCATATATATGGGCACATCACTCCGCGGGCTACAGCCCGGTATCTACCTGATCCGCACCGGCAACTCAACCAGCAAGATCGCCGTGAATTAAGATATATTCCTAATCAATCATCGTAAATCTTATGATTAAAAAAATTATGATATGTGTGGTGTCTGTACTGATTGGTCATACGCTTCACGCATACGATTTCCGCGTTGTCGTTGACCAACGGCCGCTACAGTGCACCATAACCGATGCCGATGCTCTCACAATATCAATTAAGTGTGAAAATAACGATGAACTTCCGACCACACACTTTGAAATTCCGGCGACATTAAATAACGGTGGCAAGACATATACAGTCAACGAAATTGCACCATTAGGCTTCAGCGGGAATCCCGCGTCGTCGATCTCTATTCCCGAAACTGTCACAACCTTAGGAAGACAATGTTTCGGTAATATGCAGAACCTCACGCAGGTGTCGCTACCCGAAAATCCTAAATTCAATTCGCTCCCTTTGCATGCCTTCACTCAATGCCCACAGCTCGAGTCTTTCGTTATCCCCGAAGGCATCGAGGTGCTTGATGATTACGTATTTCAGGGTTGCGATAAACTGAAGGATGTCACTTTCCCCACTACTCTCACTCAAATCGGAAATTCGTGTTTTTCCACCTGTGGGTTCGAGGAGATGATAATTCCTGAAACAATATTATATATCGGTGACAGTGCTTTTTCGGGCAACTATTATCTAAAGAAAATTGTATTTCACGACAAACTAAAAGTGCCTTGCGATATTGACATAAACCTGCTTCTGAATACCGCAGGGATGGATATCAACAGCGCTATAAGAGCTCGCGCCGGCCTGGGATTAGGTATCTGTGCGCAATGCAGCAACCTCACCGATGTGGTTATTCCGGATAATTGGATGTGGATTCCTGACCAGATGTTCTACCTGTGTCGTTCACTCAAGGAAATCAACATTCCCGAAAATGTGGTGTGGATTGCCAACATGGCATTCCGTGGGTGCAAAAGCCTCACCGACGTTAAATGGGGCAACAAAATCATGGCTTTGGAACACTATGCTTTCTACGACTGTTCCAGTCTGGAAACAATCACATTTCCCAATGATCTGGAACTCATCGGCGGATATAGCTTCCAAAACTGTTCCATGCTCAAAAACGTTGAAATGAATTACGGCCTGTATGCTATCTATTACTCCGCTTTCAAAAATTGCACCTCTCTTCCGGCAGTTGCGCTACCTCACACACTTCAGTATCTGATGGAGGAAGCCTTTCTTGGTTGCACAGCTCTCACTGAAATAGATATACCCAACTCGGTAGAAATCTTAGGGTCGTTAAATGGAGCTAAGGGAAGCGTATTTTCCGGCTGTACAAGCCTGAATAATGTGCGACTCTCGAATTCTCTCACACAGATGAATGTATCTAACTTTCAGGGGTGCACCTCATTGACCGAGCTGTGCTTCCCTCCGTCGATGGAAAAGATTGACGGGAATGTAGTTAGCGGGTGCCAGAATCTGAAAAACGTTTACATAGGCCTGAATGTCACCGATATTGCGGCAAATGCCTTTGCCAATTCCGGTATGACCGACCTCTTTATCACAGCCCAGACGCCTCCGGCTGTGGCGGCTTCTTCTTTCCCCACATCGCTCCAACGCCTGCACGTGCAGCGCGAAAAAGCTCAGAACCTCTACGCCACAACCGATGTATGGAAAGACTACACCGAGGTCGATCTGCTCATCGAGCCGGATTCTGTCGTAATTCTCCAAGACCCCGCGGAACGTCCCGGTGCCATGCGAGCAGCTACCACTCAATATAATACAGCCACACAAATCTTTGCCATTCAGGGCGATAAATTCAGCCGCACGGCCACGATGCAGGGCGAGAACGCATCTATTCCTCACCTTTTCTGGAAGTCCGAAGACCCCGCGACGGCCTACGTTGACAATGATGGCAACATTCACGTGCGCGGCGACCTCTATCCTGACACCCCCGTTAAGGTCAAGGCCCAATCACTCTACGCCGATATGCCTCTTTCTGAGGTGACTGTGCTCCACGAATCAATGTCAGGCATCGGGGATGTCTCAAGCCAATTACCCGAGGGAGCCGACAGCGGTGCCACCCATATCTTCACCCTCGGCGGCATATATATGGGCACATCACTCCGCGGCTTGCAGCCCGGTATCTACCTGATCCGCACCGGCAACTCAACCAGCAAGATAACTGTTAATTAACCCTTAATACATAAAAATTCACTAACACTCTACTCAAAAATTTAATTAACGCTCTACTCAAAAAAAAGCGGAAACATCCACGCGAGGGTGTTTCCGCTTTTATTTTTTATTACGTCAGATTAATGACATCCGCAGCCACCGTCCTGGCACTGGTCCTGACAGTTGCCGTCGGCACAGCCGTCGTGGTTGCAACCACAACCGCAGCCATGGCCAGTGGCCATCTTGATTTCGTCTTCGTTGGCATCACGTACATTAAGCACTTTGCCCTTGAAGCGCACGGATGAGCCGGCAAGGGGGTGATTGAAGTCCATTTTCACGTGGGTGGGGGTGACTTCGAGCACCTTACCGATAATACGCATGCCATCGGCTGTCATCATAGGCAGGGCGTTGCCAACCTTTACCATTTCCTCGTCGAATTTGCCGTCGACGCTGAACACTTCTTTTTCCAGCTCGGCTACATATTCGTCGGAATGCTGACCGAAAGCTTCGTCAGCGGTGGCTACTACGTCGAATTCTTCGTCCTTAGCCTTACCTTCGATTTCCTTTTCCAGAGGAGCCACGAGGCCGCGGGTGATACCATAGATGAAAACCTCGGGATCATTCTCATCGGTCTGATGCACCAGCTCCTCAGAGCCATCGGGGTTTATTTTATAAAGATCGTAGCCAAGTTCTACAAACTTTCCGGGTTCAATTTTTTCCATTTTTGAATGTTTTTAGAGATTATATATCAAACATATAACAACTACCGTGCCAAAACTGTTGTCTGCCAAAATGTCAGACGGAACGTTCATACCCAAATCTGCGAATATTCAATATTTGATGAGATTCTTGTTATTTCAAGAAAAAATGGTAAATTTGCAGCAACATACTTACCCCGCTTCCCTTAAGAACAGCGCGCTCAGGGTAAGTTTTTCTTTTTTATGACATTACCCCGCTACAATCTTTGCGATGCAGATGTACGAAGAATATTGAAAAGCCCAGGTTGCAAGACGGGACAGCCGGAGGTTGCCAAAATTCCGTGAACTTTCATCTTTTTTTCAATAAAAATATGTTATGCAGCATATTTTTATTATTATCTGAGGTAAAAGATGTATCTTTGCAATTATCTGATTTGTCTTTTAAGCCTTTACTGTATGAAAAAGATACTTTTTACCTTAATATTGGTGATGATGTACTCACCGATATTCTCCCGCGATTTCACCTATGAATACGAGGGGCAAACGCTGACATACACGGTGGTGGATGAAGACCAGAAAACTTGTCAGACCAAAGCCGGAGAGCGGTCCGATTACTATCCCTATAAATTCCACGGAAACAATATAGCCGGAAATCTGAAAATTCCGGTTACCGCTCTCGACGGCAAAACACCTTATACCGTAATAGCCGTGGGCGAAATGGGGTTTTGTGACTGCGGAACCCTCAGATCTGTTATTTTGCCCGAAACGCTTATTAAAATCTCTGATAATGCGTTTGCCGGGTGCGGATACCTTACCAGTGTGGAAGTACACGAACCTTTAACTGAAATCGGTGCGTATGCGTTCTATAATTGTGGCAGTCTTAATGACTTCTCATTTCCTAATACTTTGACAGTTATCGGCAAAAATGCCTTTGAAGATTGTATCGGTCTGACCGAAATAATATTACCGCCCAATCTTACTCAACTCAACAATAAAGTGTTTTCGGGATGTAACAGTCTGCAATCTATTGTGTTTCCCGAAAACTTGGTATCGATCGGCGAATATACATTCTATGACTGCGTGAATTTATCCTCTCCGATTTTCCCTGCTTCGCTGTTGGTCATTGATAAAAATGCCTTCTTGAATTGTACTCGGCTGAAATCGGTAACTTTGCCCGAGTCTTTGGTGGAAATCGGTTATTATGCGTTCTCAAGGTGCACCGGTCTAACCAAAGTGACACTACCGGAATCTTTGGAAAAATTAGGTCGGGGAGCCTTTTCATATTGTACAAGATTATCTTCAGTTCGCTATCCGGCATCAGAGCCTGTAAGCGCCAACAGTAACGTTTTTCTCGAAATAGACGAGAATGCGACTCTCTACGTGCCTCAGGATGCTATTGACAAATGCAAGCAAATGGATCCCTGGGCAAATTTCAAAAACTTTCGTCCTTTATATACCTCAATCCCTGATGACTCCAAAGGTATCCACGATCCTTCGGCCGACATCAACGACATTCTTCCTAAGGAAATATATAACCTGAACGGCGTGAAAATTGACGACGGCGTTACTCCTGCCCCGGGAATATATATTATTCGTCAGGGTAATACCGTAACAAAAATCTCTGTAAAATAACCTATACCGCGCATATAAAGCTGTTTGCTTTTTTTAACATTCGGTTTTTACCAGTTTGTTGTTTGATATGTGAGGTGGAATCACTACCTTTGCGATTTAAAAGCAATTAACAGGACACATTATATATAAAAGCAAATATCATGGCAGAGATCAAATGTATAGGTATTCTGACCTCGGGCGGCGACGCGCCGGGTATGAACGCGGCTATCCGTGCCGTCACTCGTGCCGCTATTTTCAGCGGACTGAAAGTCAAGGGTATTTACCGTGGTTATCGCGGCCTGATCAGCGATGAAATCGTTGATTTCAAAACACAGAATGTATCTAACATCATTCAGCAGGGTGGCACTATCCTTAAAACCGCTCGCTGCAAGGAATTTGAGACTCCCGAAGGCCGTCAGCTGGCTTACGATGTGATCAAGCGTCACGAAATTGACGCCCTGGTGGTGATTGGCGGTGACGGCTCGCTCACTGGCGCCCGCATTTTTGCCAATGAATTCAATTTCCCCTGCATTGGTCTCCCCGGCACCATTGACAACGACCTCTATGGCACCGATACCACCATCGGTTATGACACCGCGCTTAATACCATTATGGAGTGTGTCGACAAAATCCGCGACACCGCCACCAGCCACGAACGTCTATTCTTCATAGAAGTGATGGGCCGCGACGCCGGCTTCCTGGCACTCAACGGCGCGATTGCATCCGGTGCCGAAGCTGCCATTATTCCGGAAATCTCGACTGAGGTCGACCAGCTTGCCGAACTGATTCAGAACGGTTTCCGCAAATCTAAAAACTCATCTATCGTGCTGGTGGCCGAAAGCCCCGTCACCGGTGGCGCCATGGGGCTGTCGGAACGTGTTAAAAAGGAATTCCCCGGCTACGATGTGCGTGTATCCATCCTGGGACACCTGCAGCGCGGTGGCTCGCCCACAGCTCACGACCGTATCCTGGCATCCCGCATGGGTGCCGCTGCCGTCGACGCCCTGCTCGAAGACCAGCGAAATGTGATGATCGGTATCAAAAACGATGAAATCGTTTATGTACCCTTCACAAAGGCTATCAAGAACGACAAACCCATCAATCGCGAACTGCTCAACACCCTGCGCCGTCTCTCGATCTGATGCGTAATTTCGGCTCCCTTCACTCGCTGCTGGCTGTGCTGACCGCTCTGGTTGTCACAGCCTGCGCAAGTATCGGCCGCCCCGAGGGTGGCCCCCGCGATGTCTTGCCTCCGGAGTATGTGCGCTCCAATCCCCCGCAGGGGCAGCGAAATGTCGACCAGACATCTATCAGCATCTGGTTTAACGAAAATATTCAACTCGAAGATGCCTTCAACAAAGTGGTGGTTTCGCCTGCTCAGGAGAATCCGCCGCGTGTGTCGTCAAATGGCAAGCGTATCACCGTGGCCTTACTTGACTCCCTGCAACCCGACGCCACTTACACTATCGACTTCGGCGATGCAATCAAGGACCTCAACGAAGGTAATGTGCTGGATGGATTCGCACTGGATTTCTCAACCGGTGATACCATCGACTCGCTGCGTATCTCGGGCATGGTGCTCGCCGCCGAAAACCTCGAACCCGCTCAGGGCTTCACCGTAGGGGCATACGCCAATACTGCCGATTCGGCCATTCGCACCCTCCGGCCGTTGCGTGTGGCGCGCACAAACCAGTATGGCCAATTCACCATACGTGGCCTGGCACCCGGCAGCTATCGGGTATATGCTCTCAACGATGTGAACCGCGACGGCCACTGGGACCGCTCAGAGGATGTAGCTTTCACCGATGTGCTCCTGAGCCCGTCGGTAAGCGAAATTGCCGTGACCGATACGTTCTATGCCGCCGACGGCAGCGACTCCCTGGCTCTGCGCTCGGGCGTGGCTTACCTGCCTAACGATGTGCTGCTCACTTGGTTTAATCAGAACTATCAGGCGCAATATGTCAAGAATAACGAACGCCCCGACCGCCGCCGCGCCGCGGTGATTATGGGTGCGCCGACCGACTCTGTACCTGAAATCCGAATAGTAGACGGCGTGGCAGATTCCACCCTTTTCGGCTTGGAAATATCACAAGCCGCCGTAGTGCAACGCTCCGCCCGAAACGACTCCATAACCCTCTGGCTGCGAGATACCCTGCTCCAACAAGCCGACTCGCTGCGCCTGAGCGTGCGGTATTTCAAGGAGGATTCCCTGGGGCTGCCCGCAGCCACCACCGACACCCTACGATTCTATTACCGCGAGCGTGGCGATAAGAAGAAAAAAGAGACTCCCGACACCGTCGCTCCGGCTCTGGATGTGCTGCAACTCAACGTTACCGGCGGTACAGCACTGGATGTCTATGCTCCTATGCGACTCACTGTCAGTCAACCGATTGAACGCATCGACTCTGCGGCTCTACGGCTCCAGATGCAGGTGGACACCCTTTGGGTGGATGAACCATATACACTTGCCCCCGACTCGCTCAATCCCGTGCTGGGCCTGACCGTGGATTTTAAGAGCACCCCCGGTGCAAAATATCGCTTCGAGGCCGACTCTGCATCTATCCACAGCATATTCGGCGAGCACATCTCGGCGCGCAGTTTCGAGGTAAAGGTGCGCGACCTGGAGGAATACGCCAACCTTACGTTCAAGCTGCTCGGTGCCGACTCGACAGCGCGTGTGGAGCTGCTCAACGGCTCCGACAAACCTGTGAGGAGCGTGGGCGTGGACGAACGGGGACGCGCCGTGTTCCGCTACCTGCCCGCCGGCACTTATTATGCCCGTATGTATTTTGATACCGACGGCAACGGCCAGTGGACCACCGGTTTGCTTGACTCCATCGCCCCCGAAGAGGTGGCTTATTTCAATAAAAAACTCGACCTCAAAAAGAATTGGGACGTGGAGGAAGACTGGGACATCTACTCGATACCCCTCGACCGCCAGAAACCATACGCCATCCTCAAAAACAAACCCAAACTGAAACGAGGCGAGAAGGATCCGCGCGATACATCAGATTCCAACGAGGAAGAAGACGACTTCATGAACCCGCTGCGCGGCGGCTCAAACAATAACAACTCTAATTTCAACCCCGGAGCTATTACCGGAGGCTTCAAACAGACTAATACCACCCTGAGACGATGAAATCAACCAAATTCTACACCGAGCTGCTCTCTCAGGCTTTATCGCCCGACAAATTCTGTGCAGCTGCCGCCGAGGAATATGCCAAAGCCGACCGCAACCTGCGCAAAGCGTTTGCCAACGATTGTGCCGACGAAATTTTCGCTGCCGTGCAGCAAATGCTCCTTGCAGCCAGCGCATATACCACAGCCCTGCGTCAGCAGGGTCTTAACCGCGACTACACCGCGGTACTTCTGCTCACGCTCCTTAACACTGATATGTCGGGCGTGGCTCCTACGGATGTGGCACACGACCTGATGGAGATCCACTCCGCTTTCTTTATGCAGCTCGGCCAGCTCAATTCGTTTTACGAAGACGATGAGTTTGCCCTACCCCATATCCGCTGCATCACATATATGGAAGCAGCTATATATGAGCATCTGGCCACCGTTCTGGCTCCGCAATTGGCAGGCTCGCGTCTGAGCCTCACCACCCAGGGCCTCGCCGAAGCCGCCCGCGACTTCCTGTCCACCGCTCCGCCCGAAGGCTGCATCCCCCTAGCCCCCCTGGAAATCAAAACGTTGCTCATCGACATCTTCTCCCGCTTCAACGCATTAGGATATTTTTAAGAGTTACTTAAGATTTAAAGAGTAGCAACACCGGGTTTCACCCATCCGGCATCGCGCCCCACGCCGCAGAGCAGCGTGGGGCGCGCCTACATTTAGCTTCCAATTTTCTTTGTTATCAAACTTTGATGCGGTGTTGGTGGTTACTATATATAAACGTAACCCTTAAACATCACATTATATGAGCTCAACTACTGCTGTTGCCGCGGATAACAAGCCGCGCCGAGGTGTCACTACTCTCGAATGGGTGATGCACACTATTGTTTTGGTACTTTCGGTGCTACTGATCGTGTATATATCATACGATACGTTCCGAAATCATAATTTCCTGACTAATCACACCTATATGACCTTCCAGTTTTGGGTGTGCGTGGTGTTTGTGCTTGATTTCTTTATCGAATTGGTATTCGCACCCGATAAGTGGGGATATGTGCGCCGGCGCTTTCTGTTCCTGCTCATATCCATTCCGTATCTGAATATCGTAACTTACCTTAATATATCGCTAACTCCCGAGGAGCTTTATTTCGTGCGATTTATCCCGCTGGTGCGCGGTGCTCTGGCGCTATCTATAGTGTTCGGATATTTCTCTTCCAACGCCATTACGAGCTTCTTCATGTCGTATATAGTGATTATAATAATGCTCGTATATTTCTGCTCGTTGATATTCTACCAATGCGAACAAGCCGTTAATCCTCAGGTAGATACCTACTGGACTGCACTGTGGTGGGCGGCCATGAATATGTCGACGGTAGGATGTTATATAAATGCAATGACCGTAGAGGGGCGCGTGATTGCCGTGGTGCTTCCGGTGGCCGGTATGATTATCTTCCCGCTCTTCACCGTTTACCTCACCGATTTTGTCAAGCGACACTCTCGCCCGGGAATTAAATAATAAGACTTCACATCGGTTTTAAACCTTTTTTCACATTATTTGTCTTATTATAAGAACTCATACTTAGACTCCCCACTACTATGTCAGATACAGACACTCAAACCATACCTCAACCCGCCGCCGAGGAAATCACGCAACAGCCGGCCAAGACTCGCAGCTCAGCCGTTTGGCTTGCTATCGGTGCGCTCGTTCTCACCCTGATCGCTTGGATTTCATGCTATTACAGCGGAATATGCGCTGTGGTGCTTTCAGCCATCGCAATAGTTATGGGTGCGTTTGCGCTGCGCAGCCATAAACGAAGTGTGCGCAATACTGCCATTACCGCCATTATCGCCGCTGCCGTGCTTTTAGTGGTAGTGGCAGCCTTTATGATTGTAATCAATATGGGGCTGAAATCTGTCGGTAATACTTAATACGGGTGTCGTCCTATGGAGCGACGCCCACACACCGGGGGTGACGCCACTCCGCGGCGTCACTCCAAAGGACGGTGAACCCATCCGGACGCGGACGCAAAATTTTTGCGGCCCTACAATTTACTGTAATTCAATTGATTACAACTTACCGCCCGGTGTGCGACTTTCGGCTTATTTCACGTGGGTTGATACCTCTATCAGGGCCGGATCTGCAATCATCGTGTTGGGATTGGTGCCGGGGATGCCTTCGGGCACATCCTCGCCGAGCCGATTGAACAGGTCGATCCAGAACTGAGGCAGATTGCCACTGGCATCGCGAAAATTCATCGGAGCGGCTTCAAATATGGGATTGCCGGCGCTATCCAAAAAGCTATAATACACAAGTTCAGAGCAATACATCCGGCCATTGTCGGGGCGGAAAGACCAATCGTAAGGTTGGCCTTCAAATTGCCGTGCCCGGGCAATGGCGGCTTCAATATCAATAGGCTTTGCCACTCGCCTTACTGATATACGTGCCTGATTATCCTCCATAAAATCGGCGAAAGGACGTGTCACCACACCGTATTTAGGCACAGCTTCTATCACCATCGGGGTATCGTTAACCGTCAGATATATAGCCACGTGGTCATATTGCACGCTATCGGCCGTATGTGTCGCATCAACAATCGCGTCGCTCATATTTGAATTCTGAGCTACGCAGAAAATCAAGTCGCCGCTGCGCAGGGTGCCGTCGCTGCCCTTGCAGGACCACGCCACCGGCAAAAGCATTGCCAAAAGCCAACTAAGCCTCAGATTCATAGCAGCTTATTTGAAGCCCAGAATGTCGTCGATAGCGTCGATCTCGGCGGGAGTGAAGGCGAGTTTTTTAAGGCAACCTATGCTGTCGCGAATTTGATCCACAGAGCTGCTTCCTATGATCACCGAGGTCACATCATTGTCTTTAAGCAGCCACGCGAGCGACATCTGTGCGAGCGATTGCCCGCGGTCGGCAGCAATATCGTTGAGTTTTTTGAGTTTATCTACCAGGGCCGGAGTGATACGGTCGGGCTTGAGCGATGTGCCCCGCGAAGCGCGTGAGCCGGTGGCAATACCGTTCAAGTAGCGGGAGGAAAGGATTCCTTGCTCAAGGGGTGAGAATGCCGTGAAACCCACACCGTTGCGGGCAGCCTGGGCCACGATGCCCTCTTCAGCCTTCTTACGGTCCATCATATTGTACCTGCCTTGATATACCAGGCAGGGGACATCATGTGCTGCAAGGTAACGATATGCAAATTGCGATGCCTCGAATGGCCACTGGGATATGCCGGCATACAGGGCTTTGCCTTGGCGCACTATATCCACCAGTGCCTGAAGGGTTTCCTCCATCGGAGTTTCGGGGTCGAACCGATGGCTGTAGAATATATCTACATAATCCAGATTCATACGTCGCAGGCTTTGGTGTAGCGATGCCATGAGGTATTTACGCGAGCCCCAGTTGCCATACGGTCCGGGCCACATGTCGTGACCGGCTTTGGTGGTTATGATCATTTCGTCGCGATAGGGGCGGAAGGATTTCTGCATAATGATTCCGAAGGTCTCCTCGGCCGAACCATACGACGGGCCGTAATTGTTGGCGAGGTCGAAGCATGTGATGCCGTTATCAAAAGCAAAATGCAGCATATCGCGACTGTTTGCCAAAGTGTTCACATCACCGAAATTGTGCCACATACCCAGCGAGAGGCACGGAAGCAGGATACCGCTGCGGCCGCAGCGTCGGAATGTCATAGTGCCGTCGTATCGGGAATCGGCGGCGTAATAGGGAGGATTGATCATAATCAAGGATGGGGGTTAGTTACCGATATAGGCTGCATCAGATTCCATGAGCAACACGCGAAGCAAGATGTAAGCTACACATATAACGAGCTTTTCGGGCAATTAGTATATCTTGCGCACCCCATTCCGGGTTCTAAGCCGACCGATATCGGACACCGCGGGATGTGAGTTCGCGATGCAACGCATCCGACATCCGCTCCCAGAAATGGTCGGCATCGCGGTGGCGCAGCGGATGTCCGCCGTGGGGTGTGGGCTCCTGCCAGTATGCGAATAGTGAATTGATCATCTGCTCCACCCCCTCTGGTTCAATCTCATAACGACGGGAATATCCCGGCGCGCTCTCCTCTATAAACTGCTGGAGATAAGCCTGCTCGGCAGGGTCAGACTGAGGGTTTTGGGCAGCTTTAGCGGATGCTATGCCCTGCGGCTCCATAAGGTCGATGATTATGCCGAGGTATGGCATAAGCTTTTCAGGAATTTCTGTTCCGTAAAGGATATAAGCGATAAGGGCAGCATACAGGCGGCCGCGCATACGTTCAGAAAAACGTTCGATGTGTCGAACCCACATCTCGTCGAGGGTAATATTCATAATGCTGTGATTTTATATTTCACTGCAAAATTACGACATCCACCCCCCGTGTGCGCCACATAAATGCCACAACACGCCAAAATGTGCTAAAAAGGATGTTCAATAAAGAAAGCCGAAAAGCCAGATTGGAATTTTATTACCTACCCCTGTCTCAATATTATCAGCAATAACATAACTATTAGGCTTATCCGCAATCTGAGAAAAGCCCTTTCCACGGCCTCCGACCTCAAATAAATAGGTACGATTCAGCACAAAATCGCCCTCCTTGGCAGCAGCAAGATCTCCCACATAGCTAAGCATTGACGCGACAAAGCTCTCGCGCACCGTGCCCGACTTATGAATAATACCAAGAGCCTGCATCACCGAGGGGTTATCAAACAGGATCTTTTCAGGCTTGGCAGCTCGTTTTGGCTGAGTGGTGACATCCATAAGAGTGCGTAGCACCGCCCCTTCGGTGAGCAACGTGAAAAACTTCATTAATTGATTTCTTGTAACCGCCACATCACGCGACAGATTGGTCATATTCGGTACAAAAGGCACCTGCTCTGCCAGCACTACAAGGAGCTTTTTTAGCTTTAGCTGCGTTTCATATTCAATGGATGTAATCGCGGGAATATCAATGTCTATTACCGATAATACGAGCCGTTCAACGCGTTGCGAATATGTAATCTCAGAGCTATCCATAAAGAACGGATAATATCCCTTCTTCAAATATTTCTCAAATTCTCCGATTACACGAACTCTCGATGCGATTTCTGATGCCAGAGCACGATGATTAGTCAAAATATCCGAGATAGCCAACTCTTCAAGTCGGTAATCACCGGTAAAATTCAGATATTCCCTAAACGAAAGCCCACGAAGATCGTACACCGCAACCCGTCGGGAAAGATCTGCAATCTTGCTGTTCAGATGCAACAAGGACGATCCGGTAAATACCACGTGTAGACCCGGATAGCTGTCGTAAATATTTTTCAACTCCTGCTCCCAATTAGTGCGCGGATATAAATGCACCTCATCAAGATACAGATGAGTGCCACCGCGCTTATAATGATAATCAGCAAGATCAACTATGGTGTGGTCATTGAAAAATAATTGATCAAGAGAGGCATAAACACCCTTTTCGCCTTGTAACTTGCATCGCTGCTGCAAAATAGTAGTCTTGCCCACGCCACGCGCTCCTCTAATCATAATAAGACGATCATTCCAATCAATAATATTATAAAGATACCTATGCAATGGCGCATGGAGGCTTTCTGTCAACCTATTTGATATTTCGTATATTATATCCATAACTATCAATTTTTCACAAAGTTACAAAAATCTTTCTTTACAAAGAAAGAAAAATGGCAATTTCTTTTCTTTACAAAGAAAGATTTTTGTATAACATTGATTTACTGAGCGTTATAACGGAGGTTATTTAACTCGCCGCCTCGCGCGACCCCTCCGGCGCGCACCCGACACCGCGGAGCGGCGTCGCTCCCAGTGCGAGGACACAGATGTACACTCGTCATAAATAGGCATCAGCGATACCGTCCTATTACTTATTACTTTGAGAAACACCGCGCATCCCATCCGGACGGGGACGCAAAAATTTTTGCGTCCCTACCAATTTGCTGAAAATCAACGCGGTGCGCGCCGGTTGGGGGTATTGCGCCAGGCGCGTGGCCGACGTGGATTATAAACGCAAAGGGTTGTGCCGGTGATGGCACAACCCTTTGCGCGATTGATAGTTTCGTGCTTTATTTTGCGATGAGCAGGAAGTAGTTTTTCTTGCCGCGCTGCACCAGGAGATACTTGCCCTGAAGGAGCTGTGCGGGGTCGAGGGTGGCGTATGCGTCAGAGATTTTTTCTTTGTTGATGAGTACGCCGCCACCTTGGGTCATTTTGCGCAGCTCGCCCTTGGAGGGGAACACTTTGGCGCGGTCGGTGAGCAGGTCGGCAATTGAGATTCCGGCCTTGATTTCGTCAAGTGATACCTCGAATGTGGGCACTCCGGCAAATACGTCGAGCAGGGTCTTTTCGTCCAGTCGGCGCAGGGCATCGGCGGTGTTGTTGCTGAAGAGGATCTGTGATGCTTCTACGGCAGCCTCATAGTCGGCGGCGCTGTGCACCATAGTGGTGATTTCCTTGGCCAGGCGTTTCTGCAGGGGGCGCTGACCGGGGTCGGCGGCCTGCTGTGCCACGAGGTCTTCAACTTCCTCGCGGGTGAGCTCGGTAAAGATCTTGATGTATTTTTCGGCATCGGCGTCGCTTACCTTGAGCCAGAACTGATAGAACTGGTAGGGTGATGTGTAACGCGGGTCGAGCCATACGTTGCCGCTTTCGGTCTTGCCGAATTTGCCGCCGTCGGCCTTGGTTATCAGGGGACATGTGAGGGCGTATGCCTCGCCGCCGGTGGTGCGGCGGATAAGCTCGGTGCCGGTGGTGATGTTGCCCCACTGGTCGGAACCGCCAAGCTGAAGGCGGCAGCCTTTTTCGCGGTAGAGGTGCAGGAAGTCGTAGCCCTGACAGAGCTGGTAGGAGAATTCGGTGAACGACATACCCTCGCGGCTTTCGCCCGAAAGACGTTTTTTCACTGAATCCTTGGCCATCATATAGTTCACGGTGATGAGCTTGCCCACGTCGCGGATGAAGTCCAGGAATGAGAAGTTCTTCATCCAGTCGTAGTTGTTAACCAGTTCAGCGGCGTTTGGAGCGTCGGAGTCAAAATCCAGGAATTTGCTGAGCTGCTTCTTGATGGCTTCCTGATTGTGGCGCAGTGTTTCTTCGTCGAGGAGTTTGCGTTCCTGGCTCTTCATCGAGGGGTCGCCGATCATGCCGGTGGCACCGCCGATCAGGGCAATGGGCTTATGACCTGCGCGCTGGAAATGCTTGAGCATCATCACGCCCACAAGGTGGCCGATATGGAGTGAATCGGCCGTGGGGTCGATGCCCAGGTAGGCCGTTGTAAGTTCTTTCTGTAACTGTTCTTCGGTGCCCGGCATCATCTGGTGGATCATACCGCGCCACGTAAGTTCTTCTACAAAATTCATCGTTGTATCTTATAATCTATGTTTCAATCAATTTGGGAAAATGCCAGGGGCAGCAGCGATGCCACCGACGGCAGGCGATATATTGCGTCGCGGCCTACCAGCAGCACCGGCACGGGACGTCCGGCCAGGGTTTCATATTCGAGCAGGGCCTGGCGGCAGGCGCCGCAGGGAGCCACCGGTGTGGGAAGTTCAAGGCCGTCGGTGCCACGTGCGGCAATTGCAATTTCGGTGAATTTCACGCCCGGGAAACGTGCGCCGGCAGCATAGCAGGCCGAGCGTTCGGCACAGGTGCCGCTGGGGAAGGCGGCGTTTTCCTGATTTGCACCGGGCACCAACTCGCCGTTGTACAGAGCTATGTCTGCTCCCACGTTGAAG
Source organism: uncultured Bacteroides sp. (assembly GCA_964531245.1). GTDB lineage: Bacteria > Bacteroidota > Bacteroidia > Bacteroidales > Muribaculaceae > CAG-873. Next base: position 29,509 of record CAZHDH010000027.1, read on the forward strand.
TGAGAATTAGGGGCATAATAGTG
>CAZHDH010000028.1:0-28078 GCA_964531245.1 uncultured Bacteroides sp.
AACTGAAAAATGCTTTACTTTTTCAGTGCCCTCGGCATGGCCAGGGATTTTTTTTGGTCCCGGTGATAACATTGCAGTGGCAATCGATCCGTCGTTCATTTATCCTGGTGGCGGATGCCTTCTTTTCCAGATACGAGTTTGTGAATGAAGTGATTGGCATGGGTTTCAGATTTGTCGGAAGATTACGGGCCGATTCGTATCTGAGGTATCTGGCCATACCGGACCCCTCCGCACCGTGTAGACGTGGCAGAAAGAAAAAGTATGGGGAGAATGTGGATTTCTCTAACCTTGATAAGTCCGTGTTCACTTCATTCATATATGAGGATTCAAAGGAAGTCAGGACCCGCTGTCACACAGCGGTAGTACATTCGAGGGCATTGAAACACGACATCCGTATCGTGGTCTGTCCTGTTGAGAACGGAGAGCCGCTTCTTTACTTCTCTACCAACACAACAATGAAGCCTGAAAGGATCATCGGCTTCTACCGCACTCGCTTTCAGATCGAGTTTGGCATACGCTATGCCAAGCAGTTTACCGGACTTCAGTCGCAGCAGACCCGTGACAAGGACCGGCTTGACTTTGCTTTCAATCTTTCCTTTACCGCACTCAATGTCAGCAAGGAGGTCATAAGAAAGGATTACCCCGATCTGTCAGTAGCTCAGTTCAAACGGCTCATGTTTGAGTCTTATCTCGCTTCCACAATTATTTCGACTTACGGAAAATCTCAGCATCTCAAAATAATTCAGAAGATAAATCACCTGTTGGCTCAGTTAGAGGCTTAGCAAGTACTGAACGACCTCTAATTTTACCGAACCATTGTAAATAGTAATCTTCTATAAACACCTGTAAGGCGCTGATGGTACTCCTCGACTTCAAAGACCGCTATCTGAAACGTCTCCGCGACAACATCCTCCTCGGCTACTCTCGACACTGTGTCAAATACTGTTATACCTAAACCGATGTTGACCGTTTTCTCTCTCAATGTCACTACGCTCCGTTCGGGATCCCAAAGTAAATTAAGAGAGACGAATCCTTTATGGATCGCCTCTCTTAATTTATAGAAGTAAGGATTCTTAGTTCTGAGTAAATGTCATTTCGTCAACTACCAAAGTTTGCTTTCCGAAAGTATAGAAACCAATACCGGAGAAATCAAGAGGCATATAGCGCACTTTAAGAATTTCCATATCATCAACGAAGAACGAGAGGACATCTCCATCACAAACAAGTTTCCATACCTGCTCAAGCTTCTTCTTACTTGGCCATTTGATACCTTGGGAAATATTGCCGACAACTCTGTTGTCTACATAGCGAGTAAAGTTCACCATTTCATCATTAAAGTTGAAGCAATAAAAATTGCCTCCATCTTTGTAGTTGAAAACGAAGCCACACACACGATCGTTAGCCAATTTGTCTACCTTTACATTGGCGATTACCTCGAAAGGTTTCTTTACGTCGAGTGGAGCATAGCAGTGAGTCTCGAAAAAGGTGTTCTCTCCGACTTTTGTTGCAACCCCACTCATTGCAGTCAGGATTGCGCCAGCGGCTTTATTTTCCCCTTTTGACTTGATAGTCAAAACACCTTTATCGATAATGGCTGATCCTTTGTTGCTTTCAAAAGCACATTCAGTCCAGCCAAGTGAGTTAGCGTCGAATGTATCAACGAAACTCTGTGCGTATGAGATAGTGGACAACGCTACTATCATGCACAATGAAAGAAATGTTCTTTTCATTTTGATTAGTATTATGGTTATTAAATGCTACTTGCTTTTCCTATTCGGGTCTGAAGTTCCTCTACCATTGGTTCTAATTCTTTAGGCAGGCGATCTACTTCATCGAATTCTCCATGTCTTGCCTGCATAGCTCCGGCCACCTCTGATGAAATCTTAATCTGAAAGGCAACTCTTTCCGGAGTGGTAACATCTCTTACTGTTACACGATTTCTAAGTTGCTTTTCTGACATATTGAAGGATTTATATATCCAAGGGGTTTGAAGAAACCCACCATGAAAATCCGTAGTTTCGATTTCAGGGAAATAGTTGAGAAGAATCTGGTGGAGAAGTTTCCACGCAGCTTCGTTGTTGACTTTTCCTTCGGCATCAACAGTATAGTATTGAGGATCCAAAGTAATTGTTATGAATCTATTAACGAGTCCTGATGATGCGGAACCACGATAGAATCCATCTTGCATAAGGTTGAAGGAAAGGGAATTGCGTTCATCGCCACCATAGAATTTAGAGTTGGCGGTAGTGTACTCATTACACTCCACACGGATGATTGCCACTTGATTCTTTTTCGGGGGACGGGAGAATTCGCCATATCCGTAGCCGATAAGAGCATTGTCTACATAGATGGCCGCTTCCTGTGGCTGAACTGTGATTTTGATAACTTTAGCTTTCTTCTCGGCAGATGCAGAGATACAACAAACTAAAGCCATCAATAGAAATAGAAATTTCTTCATGACGGTAAGATTAAATTAATATGGTTTGCTTGAATACTTGTAATTTTTGGGAATCTGAAGTTCGATAAGATTGCCGTTCCGATCCTTAACATTGATCCTACGGTGATAGACTTCCATGCCATTATCCCGACAGGAGACCTCTATATACTCTCTGCCTTTTGGAACGGTGTAGTAGACAAGATCTCTCCCGAGATATTCATCGTCAACGAAAATCTCTATCTGCCTTTCTTGACATGTGAGCGCTATCGTTTTTGTAGAAGAGCACGATGATAAGCCAGTGATACTACAAGCACCAATCGTGCATATTCCAATAAAGAGTAGAATCCTGTGAAAGATTGATTTGATGTGGATACGTTTCACTTATGGAACGATTATCTGCCAATGCTCTCCTTTTGGCTATAATACAAAAAAAGCGTGAGAGCCGTACTTGTTGCTCGTTCAGCTTGTAGAGGCCTTCGCATTGCCCGGTATAGTAGAACGAGCAAACATGCGGAAGCCTCACGCAGAATATATGTACAATCACCGACTGCCGACGCTCACGCGCCCGCTGCCGGCGGAAATATACATATCCACAGGGCATCTACAGTTTGCTGCATTCTTGACTATACCTGAAAGTTGCGAAGTTTCTACAAGCCAAGAAAGAGCGTCGAGTAAACGCTTTTCCAAAATGTCTTTGCAGAGCAAACTGCTCCGCGATGAAAGCCGACCCCTCCCACGTCGCCCTTGACCGGGCTTCCGCAGTGCGGTCTGCGTGCGCAAAATTAGTAAAAATTTTTGATTAAGCCAAATAACTTATCAATATTATCAAGCACTTGCCGGTTTAATATGCGGTTTCAGAAATTCAGAATCAAAGGCACTGATATTAATAGAAGGATATTTTATCTTTGTAAGATAAAATATCAAAAATCGCAAACTGCCTGATTGATAAGGTTTGCCGTTCATTCTCCCGGGTTCTTTGTCCATCAAGTAATTATTGCTGATTACGCTGGGCTTTGTAGGTGATTCACGCAACAAAAAAACGGCATTTCATGAGAAATGCCGTATAGAGTATGCCGATGATCGGCTATGTCAAATAAAAATTTGGACGAGAGGGTTGATTAGGCTTCTACGCTGCGGAGCTTCTGCACGTATACAGCTTTCATCATTTTTTTGCGGTTGGTTACCGAAGGTTTCTGGAAAGCCTGACGGCTGCGGAGTTCCTTTACGATACCGGTTTTTTCAAATTTACGTTTGAATTTCTTAAGAGCGCGTTCGATGTTCTCGCCTTCTTTTACTTGTACGATGATCATGTTTTTTGGTGTATTTTGTTTTCTATTATTCTTTAGTGATGTTGGCTAATAGTTTAGCGGGGCAAAATTACAATTTTTTTTTGTAATAGCCAAAAGTTTTGCGTAAAAAATCTGCTGTGGCTGATCACACCTCCAGTCTTCCTGATAATTTTTGATTAAGTATAGCGAGATTTAGAATAAATAGCTTACACGGATGCTCCACTGGCGCGAACGTGCCGAGAAATCGTCTAACAAGCGGGTTTTGCCTGCGTAGGTCATTCCCCATGTGTAGGCGCCCACGATTTGCCAGTGGCGATAGAGTTCGGCTCCGATAGCGGCAGTGATGCCGAGGTCGCCTCCGGAGCATTTCATCATGGAGCAGTTGCTGTGTCCCACCTGAATATCAAATTCCGGGCCGCCATACACCAGCGGTGCGATGATATCCTCAACGCCATTGAGACGTGTATATTTGAATCTGAGGTGGATAGGAATGGTGATATTGTGGATGTAAAGATGTTCGTTGCCGTAGTTCAAGCTGCTCCACACGGTCTTTTCGCCGAAATTTACCAAAGCCCCCTGCTGGTTGTAACCAATGCCGAGGTCGATACCCACACCGATGCCGGGAAACATCAACTCGGCCTGAAGGCCGGCCATTTCGCCCACCTGTTGTTTTACCGTTACGAGATCTTGTTTGAATTTCAAAGTATTGAGCGTCACGCCCACCATCGGGCCGTAGCGGAATTGAGCGGCCGCGGGCAGCGCGGCTATCACGAGCAGCAGGGCGAGAAGTGTGGATTTCAGTAGTTTGTTCATCTGTTAAAACAATTTGAGCGCAAAGTTACGTGAAATTTCGCAATTACCGGTAGGTTAGTTGTTAATTTATTTTAACACGCGCCCGCAACAATAAAAATGCGACTTCCAATAGCCTTCGTCCAGATTAGATTCTATTACACCTTTCGAGGTCGTGGAATGTATTATGCGCCCATCTCCCAGATAAATGGCCACGTGATTTATGCGGCTGCCCCCCGGCTGGCTTACAAAAAACACAAGGTCGGCCGGCCGCAGGTCTTTGCGCGAAATTCGTTTTGAATAATCAGCCATATCGCGGCTTGAGCGTGGGAGTTTCAGCCCCAGGGCGTTGTCATACACCACTTGCACCATACCGGAGCAATCCATACCACGGCGTGTCTGCCCTCCGTATTTATATGGCGTGCCCAGCCAGCGGCGGCTTTCTGTAATCACCTTTTTGGCATCACCTTTGGCCGAAGTTTCGGTGGGTTTATTTCCCTTGCGGACATCGACAACCTCGGCCTGATGACCACGCACCGTGTGGCGCCGGCTGTGGCACGAGGTCAGAGCCGGCACTATGGCAAGCGCAAGCAGGAGCAGGATTATGTGCAGACGGCGGTTCATTTTCCACAAAGTTAATATAATTTCTACGATTACAGTTCCTGCCTTTCCGTATTTAGCATTATTTCACATCTTTTATATTTATAGCGCAAATAAATTTGTGTGATAATTTGTACCTTTGTAAACAGAGATTAATCAAGAAACTTAACATAACCATCTATTCAATCTGTAACTACATGAAACTCACCCAAATCGCATTGGGAGCAGCTGTGCTTGCCGCGGCTGCCCCGGGTTTTGCTCAGGCTCCCACCGAGGATGAAACCATCCTTCACGCATGGAGCTGGAATCTGAACACTATCGCTGAAAATATGAAGAATATCGCCGACGCGGGATATACTTACGTGCAGACATCCCCTGTACAGACCTGCTATGTAGGCGAAGGCGGCGGTCTGGCTCTGTTCAGCAATCCCGGCGACTCGGTCATGGGCAAGTGGTACTACTATTACCAACCCACCGATTGGCAGGTAGGCAACTATATTATGGGTACACGCGACGATTTCCGCAATATGTGCGACTCTGCCCGCATCTATGGCATAAAGGTGATTGTGGATGTGCTGCCCAACCACACTGCTGTGGACACCTCGGCCGTGACTCAAAACTTTATCAATGCCGTGGGCGGTCGTGAAAATCTTTTCCACGCAAATGGCCTCACACCTATCCGCGATTATAACGATCGCCTGCAATGCACCACCGGCGAGATGGGCGGCCTCAAGGATGTAAATACTGAAAATCCCGATTTCCAGCGATATTATCTGCAATATGTCAACGATCTGATCAACCTGGGTGCGCGTGGCTTCCGCTACGATACAGCCAAACATATCGGCCTCCCCTCAGATCCCCTGGATCCTAAGGCAACCCGCAATAATTTCTGGGATGTAGTGACCGGCCGCGAGAGCGTAGAGGGACTCACTCTCTTTATGCCCGACAGCCTTTATATCTATGGCGAAGTGCTTCAGGATCGCAATGTGCCTGAAGAAGGCTACGCCGAATATATGGATCTCACCGCCAGCTCCTACGGACACGCCCTGCGCGATGCCCTGCGTAAAGGTGCCATGAATGAAGACATACTCACCAACTGGCATCACCGCGCCGATCCCTCGCAACTGGTGACCTGGGTGGAAAGCCACGATACATATTGCAATGAGCACGAAAGCGCAGATATGACCGATGAGCAGGTGCGTATGGGTTGGGTGTTCCTCACCGCACGTCAGCACGGCCGACCGTTATTCTACAGCCGTCCCGCCGGTAGTACCCGCGAAAATTATTGGGGTAACAATGTGTTGGGAGCACGCGGTAACGACGAATTTTTCCACCCCGAAGTGGTGGCTGTAAATAAATTCCGCACCGCAATGAGCGGCCAGCCCGAAACCATCACTACCGACAAAGATGGTGCCGTTGTAGAAATCGCACGCGGTGCGTCTGGTGCAGCCGTGATAAACCTTTCTGATAAAGCCGAGAAGGTGAAGATGGCCACGACACTTCCCGATGGCAGCTATACCGATGCGGTTTACGGTACACCCTTCAAGGTGTCGAAAGGTATGCTCGAAGGCAAACTCAATCCCAAGACCTCTTACATCCTCTACGCTAAATAATCCACCAGTTACTAAAAACACCACACCCTCCCGGTCAATCCTGATATTACCGGGAGGGTGTGGTGTTTTTTTAGAGCCTGACAGCCAGAGCTATCCCGGCCGATTGTGACACGGGGTCGAGGGTAGGGAGCAGGGCGATGGCGGTTTTGTCGTTCCAGCCAAACCAACGCCTATAGACCGGAATCATCCAATGGCCGATTCGGGCGCTCAGGATACCTATGCCTGCCCCGGCTATAACATCGGTGAGCCAATGACGATTGTTATACAGACGCGCAGCACCGATGCCCGTGGCAAACACGTAGGCTGCAATGGCAGGCCCTTTGCCGTAATCAAGGCGTATTAATTCTGCTCCGGCAAAAGCCCGCGCGGTGTGTCCCGAAGGGAACGAATGACGCTCGCCGTCGGGTCGGATTTCGTTCACACTATATTTCCAGGCTCCGCAGATTATTTCCACTGCAAGTTCGGCTGTGATGCCGGCCATCAGGCGGTCTCGGAAATTGTGGCGCGACGGCAGCCCTAAAAGCCCCATGCCCTCGTATGCCACGTAGGGCAGGAATTCCAGATAATCGTCGGCATCAAAGGTACGGTGATTGCCGCGCAAGTCCTGAAAACCGTTGGCCACGTGGCGGTTTACATCCTTGACGCCGCCCACCCACAGACCAGTAGCGCCCACCGCCGTGAGTGCGGCAGGAACAATCAGAGCCGAGGGGCGGAAGTGCGGCTCAGTATTGGCGGTGGTGTCGGCGGCAGCGTATCCTTGCGCGCGCACGTTCATATTAATATATAAAAGCGTGATCAGAAAAAGAAAAAACTTCTTCATAGGGAAATATTGGGGGTTACGAGTGTATTAACGTCATCGGCTGTAAAAAATTGCTTTCAGCACTGCCGACTTTTTACTAACTTTGCATTATCTACTCAAAAAAAAATTGAATATTATGCCGCTCATACGCATCACTGATCTTGACGAACCGGGAGTAAAAGTTTTCTCAACGCTCACAGAAGCGCAACTGCGCAATCGCCTAAACCCGACGGAAGCTGTTTTCATAGCCGAAAGTCCCAAGGTGATCCGCGTGGCTGTGTCGGCGGGCTATGTTCCGGTGTCGATGTTATGCGAGCAGCGTCATATTACGGGTGATGCGGCTGGTATCATAGCACAATTTCCCGAAATGCCGGTATATACGGGAGATCGTGATTTGCTTGCTTCGCTCACGGGCTATACGCTTACCCGCGGTGTGCTCTGCGCTATGCGTCGTCCGGCTGATAAGGATGTGGACGAGGTTTGTCGCGGAGCTCGCAGGGTAGTGGTTATTGATGGCGTAACTGATACCACAAATATCGGTTCAATTTTTCGTGCCGCTGCAGGACTGGGGATTGATGCCGTGCTGCTTACTCGCACATCCTGCGACCCACTCAACCGTCGGTCGATTCGCGTGTCGATGGGAAATGTATTCCTCATCCCCTGGGCTTGGATAGATTCTCCGGCCGAGTTGAAGCAGTACGGATTCACCACTGCTGCCATGGCCTTGAAGGATGATAGCGTAACGCTCGACGACCCCGTGCTGAAGGCTTGCGAACGTCTGGCTATCATAATGGGAACAGAGGGCGACGGGTTGGCCGACACCGTGATAGCCGATGCAGATTATACCGTGCTGATCCCAATGGCGCGCGGTGTTGACTCGCTCAACGTGGCATCTGCCGCCGCCGTGGCATTCTGGGAGCTGTGCAAGCGGTGAGGTTACTGGGCCTCTTGTGCGGCTTTGTACTCTAAGTATTCGTTGATGCCGCAGAGGTGTTCGCGCACCTTTCCTCCACCGAATTCATATACCTTGGTCACAAGTCCGTCAAGAAAATCGCGGTCGTGACTCACGAGGATAAGAGTGCCGTCATAGTCCTTGAGGGCTTGTTTCAGAATATCCTTGGTCTTGAGGTCGAGGTGATTGGTGGGTTCGTCAAGAATAAGCAGGTTGACGGGTTCGAGCAGCAGCTTTATCATGCATAGGCGCACACGTTCACCCCCTGAAAGCACCTTTACTTTCTTTTGGCTTTCCTCGCCGCCAAACATAAACGCACCCAGCAGGTCTCGGATTTTCAGACGCACATCGCCCACGGCAATGTCGTCAATGGTCTGGAAAACGGTGAGCGATTCATCAAGCAGCGAAGCGCTGTTCTGAGCAAAATATCCGATCTGCACGTTGTGGCCCAGGCGCAGGGAGCCATCATGGTCAATCTCATTCATAATCGCCTTGACCATGGTGGATTTACCCTCGCCGTTGCGACCCACGAATGCTACGCGGTCGCCGCGTTCGATGGTGAAGTCGGCACCTGAAAACACACTCTTGCCATCATAGCTCTTGCCCACTCCCTCGGCAATCACGGGGTAATTGCCACTGCGCGGACACGGCGGGAATTTGAGTCGCAGAGCCGATGTGTCTTCCGGATCCACTTCCACTATTTCAAGTTTTTCAAGCCATTTTACTTTGCTCTGCACCTGATAGGTCTTGGAGTATGTGCCCTTGAAACGTTCAATAAATTCGCGGGCTTCGGCAATTTGTTTCTGCTGGTCGTCATATTGTTTTTGCTGCTGGGCACGACGTTCCTTGCGTAGCTCCAGATAGTGGCTGTACCGCGCCTTGTAGTCATAAATTCGTCCCATCGTCACCTCGATGGTTCGTGTAGTAATGTTGTCGATAAACCGTCGGTCGTGACTTATTACCATTACGGCCATGGGGCTATTGATAATGAAATTTTCAAGCCATCCGATTGATTCGATGTCAAGGTGGTTGGTTGGCTCGTCAAGCAGCAGCAGGTCGGGTTTCTGTAGCAATAGCTTGGCCAGCTCGATGCGCATACGCCATCCCCCCGAAAAATCAGAGGTGGGACGGTTGAAATCCTCGCGCTTGAATCCCAGGCCGAGCAATGCCTTCTCGACATCTTCCTCGAAGTGAGTCATATCAATGGCATAGAATTTTTCGCCGGCCGCTGTAACGCGCTCGATAAGCGCCATATATGAGTCGCTGTCGTAATCTGTACGGGCGGCCAGTTCCTGATTCATAGCATCAATTTCCGCTTCCATCTCGCGCAGATGGGCAAAGGCTTGCGAGGCTTCTTCAAACACGGTGCGTCCATCCTCGGTCATCAGATGCTGAGGAAGGTAGCAGATAGTGGTGTCTTTTGGAGCCGATACGCTGCCACGTGTGGGCGTGCGTTCGCCTGCCAGGATTTTGAGCAGGGTGCTTTTTCCCGCACCGTTTTTACCCATCAGGGCAATGCGATCCTTGGGATTGACTACGAATGAAATGTCTTTGAATAAAGTAGTGCCGCCGAATTCTACGGTAAGGCCGTCAACAGAAACCATATACGACTTTATTAAGAAAATCTTCCGCCCGCGGGGACGGAAGATTTTCGGTATTGAAAGTTAAATCAATTATTTGCGACGCAGGGAGTCGGGAATTGCCATCGGACGACGGAACACTTCCTTGAAAGAAATGAAGGTTTCGGTGCGGGCGAGGCCAAGAGCCTGAATCTGATCTTTGAGGATGCTGAGCAGGTGGTCGTTGTTGCGGGCAAAGAGCTTGATAATCAGGTCGTATTTACCGGTGGTGTAGTGACATTCTACAACTTCGGGAATGTTGCGCAGAGCTTCAACGACGGTATCAGACTGTCCGGGTTCGTTCAGGAAGATACCTACGTAAGCGCAGGTTTCATAGCCGATAGATTCGGGAGAGATAAGGCTTTCGGCACCTACGATTACGCCGTTGCCGTAGAGACGCTGGATGCGCTGGTGGATAGCTGCACCTGATACACCGCATTCGCGTGCGATTTCCAGATAGGGCTTGCGGGCATTGGGAGCCAGCATGCGCAGGATATTGATGTCCAGCGTATCAAAGTTGTGACGTTTAATTCTCATGTGTTGAAAGTGTTGTTTAGGTAGTAATTTATTATTTTCGTTTTAGAGATTATTCCCAAGTGTATCGTTTACCGTGGCGCATGATTGCCATAGCGCGCCGGTAAAATTGTCGCAGTGGATATGTGGCAGCTGCGAGCGGCAGAGTAGCTCCGGGGCGGCGTGCGTCCAGAGCCTTGAATGCCGGAAGCCATATCAGGCCGGTGGCATACCACACAACCAGCAGTATAGCTGTCAGCGCCCATGCGCCCCAGTTTTGCGGGGCAAGGCTTCCCACTGCTATGGCACACAACGGAGCCAACATATAGGCCAATGTGCCTATGGATCCCATCAAGCGGGGACGATGCTTGATGAAGCGTTCGGTGAACGCGCGTCGTATCGCATTGCCACGCACAGTGCGGCGGTCGCATCCTCCTGGCACATATACGCGCGCTTCGGGCGAAAGGTCAACCACCGTATTATATGGTTTGGCAATTTCGCTCACGAAAATATCGTCGTCGCCGTGGCGCAGGTTAAGATGCTTCGAGAAGCCCTTGTTGCGGAAAAACACATCTGTGCGGTAGGCCAGATTGTGCTCTGTGCCGCGCCATGGGTGGCCCAAAATAGCCGGAGAGATCCAGCGGGAGGCTACAGCAACGATGTCAAACCATCGTGTGGACGAACCTGCGGGATCGCCGGCGGGGGGAGTTGCATATCCCAATACCACTTCTACCGGACCATCAGGATCGAAATTCCGCATCATCGCATGGAGCCAATTGGGTCCCGAGGGGCGAGCCTCGGCCGTGGTGAGTATCACCACAGGCTTGCGGGTTGCCTTGATACCCAAAGTGATAGCTAATTTCTTACGACTCAAGCTTCGTGCACCATCCGGTGTACCGGTGAGGTACAGATTGGGGTGTTGCAGCTTTAAATCGTTGATAAGTTCCACCACAGCGGGCGAATGGCCTTCATTAACAACAATTACATCGAATCCCGGTTCATATTGCTGCTCCATCAGCTCGGGGATAAGTCGGGCTAAGTCGCCGGCTTCGTCTTTAGAATATACGATGACAGCCGCCGGAAGCATACGCTCCGGGTCGTCCCGGAGTTCAGACGCATCTTCCGAAGCCTTGACTTTCAGAGGCCAAACACGGCGTATAAAGATTAAGAGGGCAGTGAGTACCATTACTAATGATACCGAAGCCGCCACTACTTGCCAAGTCGTGTATTCTAAAGAAAAATACATAATATTTACGAAATTCGCTATTTGAATTGTGAACAATCCGACTGCAAAATTATAAAAATTAATCCAAATAAAGTATGAAAAAACCTTAAAATATATTTAGCAATCGCGATAATCTCGTATGTCAGTGGTTTTTGCGAATTTTATGGGCGTGAAATCAGAGCCGATTTTGATTAGGAGAAAATGATGTAGAAAAGTTTTAACTTAAAAATTGCGATAATTTAAGAAATTGTATGTATCTTTGCAGCGGTTTAGCTCCTGATGAGTCTGTACTCCCGGTATCTATTTTATTTTGAGATGTGTATGAGTATGGGTTTGTGAGAGGTCTGAATCATAAATTTTTGAATTATCAAGAGTTATCCTGATTTTGCAGTCTTGAAAAAACTTCATCACATATTAATATTGTTTATCATCGCTTTCAATGCTTTTTGTGCATATTCTGCGGGCGGATACGTGTCGGTCAAATGTGGCTGGCAGGTGGATCCGCGCGACAAGGTGGTGCGCGAAGCGTTGGTCAACAATAATTTTAATGCCGTGGTTGATGTATTTTTTCACAAAGGATCGTCGGCGGTCACAGCCGATCAGATGGCCAATGTGGAGCGCATTGCTGCATATCTCAATAAGAACCCGAATACCGAAGTGCACATCAAAGGCTATACCTCGCACGACGGCAAATCCTCGGCCAACTACCAGCTTGCCGCCCGGCGAGCCGAGGCTGTGGCTCGGCTGCTCACGGGTCGCTATCGCATAAGCCCCGCCCGTGTCAAGGCAAGCGGGGCCGGTATCGGCGAATTTTTTGAACAAGACGCCTGGAATCGCGTATGTGTATGCACGTTCACTGAATCCATACGCCCCGCCGGCAGCTGATATTAAGATATTTCCGCTCTCTTCTCGTAAGCGATTACATCCTAACATTCAACCGACTTCCACTGTGCCGCAGACACAGTGGAAGTTTTTTTCGAGCCTGCTCATATTTGATTCTTGAAATTGCACCTTCGAGTGGGGCCAAAGAGTCTGGCCAAAGCTTTTGCTCTAAGTTTTTTGCATAGATTTTTTTGCTGTTTGCGCGATTTTTATTACCTTTGCGTGAGATGAAAGACGAACTTGAAATTGACGCTGAGGCGGTGGATACGCCCGCGCCCGTAAAAGCCACATATACAGAGAATCAAATCCGCACGCTTGATTGGGTTGACCACCTGCGCGCGCGCCCCGGTATGTATATCGGTAAAACCGGCGACGGCTCTCAGGATGATGATGGTATTTACGTGCTGCTCAAGGAAGTGCTCGATAATTCTATCGACGAATATATGATGGGTTATGGCAAATCTATCACTGTCGATATAGCCGAGGACGGCACTACCACCGTGCGCGACTTTGGTCGCGGTATCCCTCTGGGCAGTTTGATTGACGCAGTGTCAAAGATCAATACCAGCGGTAAATTTGACAGTGAAGCTTTCCAGAAAAGCGTGGGTCTGAATGGTGTGGGTCTCAAGGCTGTCAATGCTCTTAGCGATAGCTTTGAGGTAGCCGCATATCGCGAAGGTCAACGCCGTGTGGCTACCTTTGCCAAGGCCGTGATGACCTCCGACTCCGGTCTTGAACCCACCGAGGATGAGGACGGCACACTGGTGCGGTTCCATCCCGATGCTTCGATCTTTCCCGGATATGCCTACCGTTTCGAGACCGTCGAAAACCTCATACGCAATTTCACTTTCCTCAACACCGGGCTATCCATTGTGCTCAACGGCAAGCGCTACATTTCGCGCAAGGGCTTGATTGACTTGCTGTCGCACCGTATGACGCACGATCCGCTCTATCCTATAATTCATCTCAAGGGGCAGGATATTGAGGTTGCCATTACCCACGCCAATCAGTATGGCGAGGAATATTATTCCTTTGTCAACGGCCAGCACACCACTCAGGGTGGTACGCACCTGAGCGCTTTCAAAGAAGCGGTGTCGCGCACACTCCGCGATTTTTACGGACGCAATTTTGACTATGCCGACATTCGCAATGGTATGGTGGGCGCTGTGGCTATCCGAGTGCAGGAACCGCAATTTGAGTCGCAGACCAAAACCAAACTCGGTTCGCGCGAGATGGGTCCCGATGGTCCCACCGTGGCAAAATTCATCAACGATTTCGTGAAGAAAGAACTTGACGACTTCCTTCACCGCAATCTTGACATAGCTGATGCCATCCTCAAAAAAATTCAAGAGAGCGAGCGCAACCGCAAAGCGATGGCCACTGTATCCAAAGCCTCGCGCGAAAAAGCCAAAAAGGTGAGCGTACACAACCGTAAGCTCATTGAATGTAATGTGCATCTGAACGATACACGCGGTTCCGAGGATAAAAAGCTCGAATCCTCCATCTTCCTAACCGAGGGCGACTCGGCCGGCGGATCAATCACCAAAGTGCGTAATCCGGACACACAAGCTGTCTTCATGCTGCGTGGCAAGCCGCTGAATACATACGGAGTGACACAGAAGGTGCTCTATGAAAACGAAGAATTCAACTTGCTTCAGGCTGCCCTCAACCTTCAGGATGGCATTGACGGGCTGCGATATAATAAGGTGATTATTGCCACCGATGCCGATGTCGACGGTATGCACATCCGCCTGCTGCTGCTCACATTCTTCCTCACATTCTTCCCGGATCTGATCAAGAATGGGCATGTGTATGTGTTGCAGACGCCGCTGTTCCGTGTGCGCAATTCGGCCACGTCAAAGCGCGGTGCCAAGAAACAAGCTGAAAACGATACCGTTTATTGCTATAATGACGATGAACGCATCGCTGCCATAGAACGTTTTGGCGATAAAGCCGAAATAACCCGATTCAAAGGTCTGGGCGAAATATCCCCTGAGGAATTCCGCGCATTCATCGGTCCGGATATGCGTCTGGATCGTGTGACGCTGCGCAAAGAGGACGGCGTAGATGCCCTGCTCGAATTCTATATGGGCAAGAACACTATGGAACGTCAGAACTTTATAATCAACAATCTGGTAATCGAGGACGACTCGCAGATCTGATACTTCAGGCATTTTATCAATACTTACAAAAATAAGATTTTTAATATTAATTCAAGGTTATTTCCAATATGTATTCTCAAGTTCCTTATGCAAATCATGATAACGCACGTATAGCACTTTTTGCCGGCTCGTTTGATCCCTTTACGCTGGGTCACGCATCGGTGGTGGAGCGCGCGTTGCCGCTGTTTGACCGTATTGTGATCGCTGTGGGTTTCAATTCATCAAAGGAAGCGTCTGAATCTATTACCCGACGCACACAGGAACTTAAGCGAATCTATCGTCATCGTCTCGATAAATCAATTGTGATTATGACCTATGAGCATAAGCTCACAATAGACCTGGCGCGGCAGGTGGGCGCCAACTGGCTCCTGCGTGGCGTGCGAAATGTGAAAGATTTTGAATATGAACGCGAATTGGCCGACATCAACCGTCGTCTTTCGGGTATCGAGACAGTTATACTGTTCACGCTTCCCGAACATCAGTCGTTGTCGTCGTCTCTGGTGCGTGAGCTTCGCTCGTTTGGCCACGATACCAGTTCGTTAATTCCATAAGAAGTAATAAATGAAACGTATATTATATTTCCTTTTGGGAGCTGCCGCTTCGGGCCTCGTAGCCTGGGCCGCCCCCAAATATTCAGAGCAGCAGATGTCGCCCGACCACAAGCTGCGTATGGCCGCTGCGGTCATTGATAATTATTATGTAGAGGAGGTGAATTCCGACACTATGGTCACCGAGGCTATAAAGGCTATGCTCAAAACCCTCGATCCCCATTCCCAATACAGCACCCCCTCTGAGACCGAAGAACTCAACCAGCCGCTTGAAGGCAAATTCAGCGGCATCGGTATCCAGTTTAATATGGTCGAAGATACGGTATATGTGATTCAGACCACTCCCGGTGGCCCGTCGGAAAAAATGGGTATTCGCCCCGGTGACCGTATAATTTCGGCAAACGATACTGTAATTGCAGGCAAGAAACTCAAAAACTCA
Source organism: uncultured Bacteroides sp. (assembly GCA_964531245.1). Lineage (GTDB taxonomy): Bacteria > Bacteroidota > Bacteroidia > Bacteroidales > Muribaculaceae > CAG-873. The sequence goes on from CAZHDH010000028.1 coordinate 15,868, forward strand.
GGTATTATCAAGGTGCTTCGCGGCCCCAAGGGCAGTGTGGTAAACCTTAAGGTGAAGCGTGGCGGTGTACCCGAACTGATTGACTTCCGTCTGGTGCGCGACGATATACCTATTTATAGTGTGGATGCATCATATATGGTGGACGATACCACCGGCTTTGTATCCGTGACACGTTTTGCCGAATCAACCGGTGAGGAGGTGCGTCGCGCTGTGGATTCATTGTCACATCTGGGTATGCGCAATCTTATTCTGGATTTGCAGAGCAACGGTGGTGGCTATCTGGGTTCGGCCTACGAGATGGCTTCAGACTTCCTGCGCCCCGGCGATCCGGTGGTGTCGACAAAAGGGTTGCATTTTGATCCTCAGATGTTTACGGTGCAGCAAAGTGCAAAGCTGCCGGTCGACCGCCTCGTGATTATGGTGGACCAGTATTCAGCTTCTGCTTCCGAGATTCTTTCTGGAGCTGTGCAGGAAAATGACCGCGGTCTTATCGTCGGTCGTCGCACCTTCGGCAAGGGCCTGGTGCAACGACCCTTCCCCTTCCCCGACGGCTCGATGATACGCCTCACCACAGCCCGTTATTACACTCCTACGGGTCGTTGTATTCAGAAACCATACGTCAAGGGACATACCGAGGAATATCAGCTCGACTTGCTCAACCGCTATAATTCAGGCGAACTCTGGCACGCCGACTCCATTCACCTTGATTCCACCGAGGTCTATCACACCCTGCATTACGGCCGCCCCGTGTATGGCGGCGGCGGTATTATGCCCGATGTTTTCGTGCCCGTTGATACATCATATTACACCCCTTACTACCGCGACCTTATGGCCAAGGGGTCAATTATGAAATATGCGCTGGGGTATATCGAAAAACATCGTGAAGCTTTGCTCAAAAAATATCCGGCCGAGGCCGATTTCGCAGCTAAATTTCCCATCACCGAGGAAATGACACGCGGCCTCATAGCCCGTGGCGAAACCGACGACGTGAAATTCAACGAAGAGCAATGGAAGGTGTCGCGTCCCATCATCGAGGCTGTGTTGCGTGGTCTGATGACGCGCGACCTCTATGAAAACGGTATATATGTGCGTTCGATTCATCCCCTTTCTCCCGAATTCCAGGAGGCATATCGCCTGATTAACGATCCCGAACGCTATTACAGGATATTGCAGGGAAAATGACCGACATCATTCAGATTCCCAAAGTGGCCGATCCCCGTGGCAATCTGTCGTTCATTCAGAGCGGCCCGGCGGGATCGTGTCCCTTTGTGCCACAAGTAGTAAAGTGGTGGTATGATCTGAGCAGCGCGCCGGGCAGCGGCCTGCATCCTGTGTTGCGCCACGATGCAATGTTTGTGGCTTTGAGCGGCAGTTTTGATTGTGACGGACGCACGTTCCGAAATCCTGCAACTGCTCTGTTTGCAGACCCGCAAGGTCCGGCGGCTCTTACAGATCCCGCCACCAACACAGTGGTAATGATGCTCGAAGGTGGTGATGACCCGTCAGAGACACCCGCACCGGCAGATGTAGACCCGCACCCGACATCATCGGTGGATGATTGTCGCGTTATTGATCTGCAGCGTATCGTTATCCCCGGAGTAGGGTCGTGCTCGTGGGTCGACAATTCAGATTCTGTGCTGCCATTCGCCGTGCGCCGTGTATTCTACTTATATGATGTGCCGGCCGATGCCACGCGCGGCGGACACTCGCATTTCGAGGCACAGGAATTGATAGTAGCCATGGCCGGCAGCTTTGATGTTGTGCTTGACGACGGTAAAAATCAACCGCGACGTTTCACGCTCAACCGTCCTTATCTTGGGCTATATATTCCCACAGGAATCTGGCGAACGCTTGAAAACTTCTCGGGTGGCGCTGTATCCACAGTGCTGACATCGCATCCCTACAGCGAACCCGACTATGTGCGCGAATACCAACGATTTAAATCCCTTACTAATCCACGATGAAGATGCAAGTGCCCTTTCTTGACCTATCGCGTGTTAATGCGCCGTTTATGGATGAGATACGGCGCGCTGCCGATCGTGTGGTGCTTTCGGGACGTTATGTAGGTGGCCCTGAGTGTGAGGCGTTTGAACAAAACCTTGCTCGCATCACCGGCACCGATTTTTGTGTGGGTACAAGCAACGGCCTGGATGCTTTGCGATTGATTTTCAGGGCCTATATGGAAATGGGGCGTCTGCAACCCGGCGATGAGGTGATTGTGCCCGCCAACACCTATATTGCATCTATGCTTGCCGTGACAGATTGCGGATTGAATCTTGTGCTCGTCGAACCGGATGCGGCTACTTTAAATCTTGACACCTCGAGGCTTGAAGATGCTTTAACCCCGCGCACGCGTGCGGTGCTTACAGTGCACCTTTATGGACGTGTGTGCTATGATGAGGCGCTTGCTGATTTTGTGCGTCGACATAATTTAATTCTTGTGGAGGATAACGCTCAGGCTATCGGAGCAATCTCCGCTCTCGATGGACGGCGAACCGGCGCGTTGGGCGATGCAGCTGCATTCAGTTTTTATCCTACAAAAAATATCGGTGCGCTCGGCGATGCCGGTGCTGTCACAACTTCCGACCCCGGGTTGGCAGCTACTGTGCGTGCTCTGGCAAATTACGGTTCCGATCGTCGCTACCATAATATATATAAGGGCGTCAATTGCCGTCTTGATCCTATACAGGCTGCGGTGCTGAATGTAAAGCTCCCGTACCTTGATGAAATTTCGGAAGCGCGTCGTCAAGCAGCGTTAAGGTATAGCAAGCTGATACACAATACAGACGTGCTACTGCCTGAAGGTGAGAAAGACGATCACGTATGGCACCAATATGTGGTGCGTGTACCCCACCGCGAGCGTTTTCGCAAATTTCTGGCTGAAGGCGGTGTAGCCACAGATGTCCATTATGCCACCCCGCCGCATCGTCAGCCCTGCTATCCGGAATTGGCAGACCTGTCGCTTCCCGTTACAGAGATGCTGGCCGCGCAGGTGGTTTCGCTCCCGATTTCGGCCGTGATCTCTGACGAAGAGATTGCTGCCGTGGCTAACATTATCAATGATTTCAAATGATCGACAATTCTGTCTTCAATAATCTGAAAGCTTTATATCACACATTCGGCTGCAAGCTTAATTTTGCCGAGACATCCACAATTGCCCGTACTCTGGGCGAACGTGGCATTTCGCGCGTGAGCGGTTCGGAAACACCGGATATTATTGTGGTGAATACCTGCAGCGTAACCGAACTGGCCGATAAAAAATGCCGTCAGACTATCCGTTCGTTTCACAAACGTTATCCCGACGCGGCTATCCTTGTCACCGGATGCTATGCACAGCTCAAAAGCGATGAAGTGGCCGCGCTACCCGGCGTGGCGGTAGTGGCCGGTGCCGACCGTAAAATGGATATTGACCTTTTTCTGCAACAATATCTTACGGACCACACTCCGGTGACACAAGTATGCGACTCGCGCGACATCACGGAATTTCGTCCCGGGTGTTCGCGGGGCGACCGCACACGTTTCTTCCTGAAGGTGCAGGACGGCTGCGACTATTGGTGCTCGTATTGCACTATACCGCGCGCTCGCGGGCGTTCACGCTCGGGTACAATAGATCAGCTTGTGGCTCAGGCTGCCGAGGCTGCCGCTCAGGGTGGGCGCGAAATTGTGCTGACCGGGGTGAATGTGGGCGATTTCGGGAAAGGCCGCAGCGACACTTTCTTTGATCTCATCAAAGCTTTGGATCAAGTGGAAGGCATTGAGCGATTCCGCATTTCATCCATCGAACCCAATCTGCTCACCGATGAGATAATAGATTGGGTGGCCACGGATGCCCGCGCTTTCATGCCACATTTCCATATACCCTTGCAGGCCGGTAGCGACGAGGTGCTTGCCCTCATGCGCCGTCGTTACGATACTGCATTGTTTGCCCGCAAGATAGAACATGTGCGCCGGGCCATCCCGCACGCATTTATCGGTGTCGACCTAATCACAGGTGCGCGTGGCGAGACTGACGAACTCTATGCCCGTTCCCGCGATTTTGTGCGATCGCTCGACATATCACGGCTGCATGTATTCCCGTATTCGGAACGTCCGTCGACACGTGCTCTCGATATTGAGGGTGTGGTACCGCAAGCAGTGAAGCATAATCGTGCCAACGAAATGATACGCATAAGCGAGGCCAAGTGGAATGGTTTTGCATCGCGGTTTATCGGTACAGTTCGACCGGTTCTGCTTGAACATCCCCAGAGCGATGGTCGCCCGATGGCGGGTTTTACGGATAATTACCTGCGTGTAGAGGTGCCGGATGCCACACCGGATATGGATAACACGATTGTAAACGTATTGCTTGAGAGCGTACATCCCGAATCGGAAACCCTCACAGGAAAAATCGCCCGATAATGAGCCTTAAGCGCAGCATTTTAAGTGTACCGGCACGTCTTCCTCTCGGGGTGCTGTATGTCGCAGCTACCCTGGGAGCAGTGGTGCTTCACCGCTTAGTGGGGTATCGTCGCAAGGTGATACGGCATAATTTAGAGCTGTGTTTTCCTGAAATGACGCAAAGAGAACGCCGCCGCATCGAGCGCGATTTTTACCATCGCTTTGCCGATTATGCCGTGGAAACTTTCAAGCTGCTGCATGTGTCCGATGCCGAGATGTCGCAACGTATGCGGTTTGAAAATCTGGATATTATTGACAATCATCTTAAAGCCGGACGATCTGTAGCCGTGTATTTTTCCCATTCGTTCAATTGGGAATGGGCACCGGCTATAAGTTTGCACACAGCGGTGAAACCGTCAGAAAAGGTTACATTCGCGCAAGTTTACCGTCCGCTTAAATCAAAAAAATTTGATGCGCTGATGTTGGAACTGCGCGGACGTTTTCATTCCGTAAGTATTCCCAAGGATCATACGGCCCGGCAGCTTCTCGACTGGCATAGGCGCGGCGTGGTGTCTGTGACCGGATTTATGAGCGATCAGCATCCCGGATGGGGCGACGGTGGAATGCCTGTGCGCCTGTTCGGGCAACCCACGATGATGATTTCTGGCACAGAAGCCCTGGCTCGTAAGATGAAAATGGCCGTGGTGTTTTGGGATATGAAGCGCACCTCGCGTGGACATTATATAATAGATGTGAAGCAGATAACCCCGGATGCATCCCGGTGTGCCGACGGTGAAATCACCCGACAATATACCAGGCTGCTGGAGCAAGGCATCCGGCGCGACCCTTCGTTATGGTTGTGGAGCCACAACAGATGGAAGCATCCACTCACACCCGAACAACTTAACGCCCTCGATTAAATGAATCACCAATATACATCCGGCGAACCGCGCACTGCGGTCATTATCCTGAACTGGAACGGAGAACGACTCCTTGACGAATTTTTGCCAAAGGTTATAGCCAATACCCCTCCGGGATTGGGACGTATAATTGTGGCAGACAATGGCTCTACTGACGGCTCCATTGCATTGCTGCGCGAGCGGTATCCCGAGGTGGAGGTGATTGCATACCCTGAAAATTACGGTTTTGCCGAGGGGTATAACCGCGCCCTGGCCGATACCCGATACCCCTACACGGTGCTTCTGAATTCGGATGTGGCACCGGCGCCGGGGTGGTTGCGGCCGCTCGTTGATTTTATGGACGCGAACCTTCAGGCAGGCGCGTGTCAACCTAAATTGCTGAGCTATCGCGAGCCGTTGAAATTTGAATACGCCGGTGCAGCCGGTGGCTATCTTGACCGCAACGGCTATCCTTATTGCCGCGGGCGTATCTTTGGCGTATGCGAAACCGATAGCGGACAATATCAGCAAAATGCGGAAATCGACTGGGCTACCGGAGCCGCCATGATGGTGCGTACAGACCTTTACATTCAGGCCGGTGGGCTTGACCCGCGCTTCTTTGCGCACATGGAAGAAATAGACCTTTGCTGGCGTATGCGCTTGGCCGGATACCGGCTCTATGCCGTGCCGGAATCTGTGTGCTATCACTTGGGCGGAGGATCGCTCCCCGCATCAAATCCGCGTAAGACATACCTCAACTTTCGTAACAATTTGCTTATGCTGCATAAAAACCTGCCGGATGATGTGCGTGGACGCAAACTAATATTGCGCCGCCTGCTGGACACGCTGGCATGGGCGCAGTTTGTGGTCACCGGACAATGGGGCAATGCGCGTGCCCTGCTCAAAGCACACCGCGATTTCGCACGTATGCGCAAGGATTATCCGACAGCGACAGCCAAGGTAAATCTGCTTGACGGGCGTCCGGACATCCTCACGCAATTCTATCTGCGCGGTCGCAAAACGTTTGACCGACTATGAACGCCGCTTGCGTCGGTCGTTTTGCAACTTAATCACGAAAATAATTATCGAGCTGACCAGTGGAATCAGATTGGCCAAAGCCAACGACCATATCCGGCCGGTGATGCCCTGAATTACAAAAAGCAGCGACCCAAGCCCGAGCATGAGGAATGTGGGCAGGGCGATACCCTCGGTATCGCGTGTGCGGATAGTGGCGATTGCTTGAGGCAGATAGCCGCATATCATACATAATGCAGCGGCGTAACCAATGATTTCAGAGAAAGTCATATCAGATTTTAAAGGGTTTAAAACATAATAACAAATAAAAGGGCGCGATTTCTCGCGCCCTTTTATTTGTCGGTTCAGAATTTATCGCATAAGAATCAGGGCCGAGACGGGGGCGACAGTCATTTTGCCACCGGGAGCGTTGCGCAGGCCGTCGGATTTGATACGACCGTCCTCGGCTACGACGGTCCAATTTCCCTTGGGAATCTTGACTTCGCGAGGTTCGTCGGAACCGTTGAATACCACCTTGATTTCCTTGGCTGAATCGCCGTTGGCATTATTTTTCAGCGAGTAGGAGATCAGGTTGGGAGTGTCAGACGTGTCGTCGAACACGAGGTTGCGGGCTATATCCTCGGCAGAAGTCATACGGAAGGCCGGGTGAGCCTTGCGCAGGGCTATGAGTTCGCGGTAATAATCAAATTGATCGGCATTGGTGTGTTTCAGATCCCAGTCGATGGCATTGATCGAGTCGGGCGATTTGTATGAGTTGTGCACACCTTTTTTATTACGGAAGATTTCCTCGCCTGTCCACATAAATGGAGTGCCCTGCGATGTGAATACGATGGTCTGGGCGAGTCGGGCGGCACGCTGACGTGCGGCTTCGTCGGCTTCGGGCATTGAGTGTGCGAGTTTGTCGGTGAGCATGAGATCGTCGTGGCAGCTCACATAGTTGATCACCATTTCGGGCGAGGTAGCGTATGGAAATTTAGAGTTGTTACCCTTGGAATAATCAACCTGGGGATGGGCGGTGGCGGCTACAATACCGATTTTAACAGTTTCCTCGTTGCCGGGTTTGCCGGTAGCGAAACCACGGTCGGCGGCATTGGAGTAGTGACCTTTGACAGCATCGCGAATATCATCCGAGAATACGGCGATACCCTCCATCTTGCTCACATTTTCCTTAAGGGCGCGGCGTTCGGGAGCCAGAGGGGAATCACCGGCTGTCCAGCCTTCGCCATATACAAAAATCGAGGGGTTTATCTTCTTGAGTTCCGAAGCCACCCGATTCATAGTCTCGGTGTCGTGGATGGCCATGAGGTCGAAACGGAAACCGTCGATATGATACTCGTCTGCCCAATATTTCACAGAGTTAACAATATAGTCAGACATCTGCTGGCGTTCCGAAGCAGTTTCGTTGCCGCAACCGGAAGCATCAGAGTAAGAGCCGTCGGGGCGGTGTCGATAGTAGTAACCCGGAGCGGTGAGCGAGAAGTTTGAATCGTCGTTGTTGGCCGTATGGTTATACACCACATCCATCACCACGCCTATTCCGGCATCGTGGAGAGCCTTGACCATGCGTTTCATTTCGTTGATACGCGTGGCAGGGTCGGCAGGGTCGGTTGAGTACGAACCTTCAGGGGCATTGTAGTTGTATGGATCATAACCCCAGTTGTATTGATTGGCAGGTGCATTGGCTTCGTCCACCGAGTTATAGTCGTAAGAAGGCAGGATGTGCACGTGAGTTACGCCCAGTTCTTTCAAGTGGTCGATCCCGGTGGCGTCGCCGTAGGTGTTGGTGGTGCCGGGTTCGGTGAGGGCAAGAAACTTACCCTTGTGCACGATACCCGACGAAGGATGTATGCTGAAGTCGCGGTGGTGCATCTCGTAGAGCACAGCATCGGTGATGTGATTTAGCACCGGGCCTCGGTCCTCGGCCCAGCCGTCGGGGTCGGTTGAGGCAAGATCGATAATAGCGGCACGTTTGCCATTTGTACCCACGGCCTTGGCCCACACACCGGGAGTTTCCGAGAGCCATTCACCATTATGTTTTATCGAGAATGTGTAAAATTTGCCATAAAGCGGTTGAGCAACCCCGGCGCGCCAGGTGCCACGGTCGGCACGGTGCATTTCCAGGGTGTCGATAGCGGCTGAATTGCGGTCGGTGGGATATATGAATACCCGTGCGGCCTGAGCCTCGGGCGACCATAGGGTGAATCGAGTACCGTCGGGACCCACGGTCATTTCCAGATCAGAGCCATCGTATGCAGGCCAGGAGTCGAAACGAGCGTCGACGTTTTGAGCGGAAGCACAGATAGAAGTGCCGCCCATCACGGCAGCCACAAGAATGTTGGTTATGCTTTTAGTCATAAGTAAATCGAGGATGAGTGTGTTTTGTCAGTTGATATATATTACAAAGTTACGAAATAAAAATGAAAAATCCAAATTGGTGTATTTGGAGAATTTTTTGGGATTAACGGCGCATTTCTATATTGGGGTATAAATTTTTGGCAAAAAGTTTGCAGGGGTAGGGGTAAAAGTGTAATTTTGCAAGCGAAAAACTACTAACGTCGTTTCAAAAAATAATTCTATGAAGAAAATCTACTTACTTGCTCTGGCAGCTACCGTAGCATTCGGTGCTTCGGCTCGCTTTCAGAAGACAGAAACCTTCTCAGGCGCGAAGCCTCAGAATGTAGTGGCTAAAAAAGCCGCTTTTTCATCAATTGCAAATGTGAACAAACCCGCAAAAGCTCCCACCGCCGGTGCTACAATTGCCGATTATGATGGCGAATACACCCTGTCCTGTGTATGGGGCCTGAGTTCAGGCTCAGCTCCTGAGACCCTTAATATCTCAGTGACCGATGCAGCTGCCGGTACTGTTGCTATCACCGGTTTCACACCTTACCAAGACTTTGTGGTCAAAGGTACACTTGACCTCACAGCCGGCACACTCTCAATAGCAAACAATCAGGATCTGGGTAAAGATACTGAAGGCGATGAATGCTATTTCTATGTGAAAGGCTTTAACGCTGACTATTCCGGTCTTGTAGCCGGTGCGCTTAACGTTGCCGCTACTGTTGGTACCATAGATGGCAAGACTATCACCTTCCCCGAAGATGATATCTGGGCTATCGGTGATCCCAATGCTGAAAATCTCGGCTACTGGTTTCTGTCAATGGACAACTCGCTCACATACGGTGTTGCCGATCCCAACGTAGGATGGGAAGACTGGGGTGAAGCAACCTTCCAGGACGGCTGGGTATGCCCCGCATTAGGTATCGATCAGACCGATCCCAACAACTGGTATAAGGTTAAACTACAGAAGAGCACCGAATATGACGGTGTGTTCCGCCTCGTTGACCCCTATCTGGGTGATAGCCCCGTGGCTAAATATAACGCAATCACCACCGGCGGTTACATTTCTTTCGACATCTCCGATCCTGATCACGTTTACTTCGGTGTAGATCGTGCCGGCTTTGCCAACGAATCATTGGATATTACCAATCTCTATTGTTATAACACAATGACATGGGCCATGCTCTATTTAGGAGTTGGACCCGATGAGCTCATCGCCACATATAGCGATTATATTGACTTCTCAACCTACGATGCCACCGAGCACGTGCTCACTCTTTCTTGTCCTATGACATCCACCGGTTACGAACCTGATGCTTGTTTTGGTGTTCCCGGTGAAGAAGACGGTGGCTACTGCTGGACCGATTCCAACGATGAGGCCGCCAATATGGAAACCAAGATATTCTTCAATGCTACCGAGGCAAGTGTAAGCGACGTGATCGCTACTGAAACCGGTGCGAAGGAATACTTCAACCTTCAGGGCGTGCGTGTTGCCAATCCTTCCAACGGTGTTTACATCGTGCGTCAGAACGGTAAAGCAACCAAGGAATATATCCGATAATACAACTCCCCTCCCAATAAAATCCCCCGCCAGCGGTGACCCATTCACCACTGGCGGGGGATTTTATTACTTTTAGATTATAAGTAGATTATAAGAGGTTTTTCTTGATGTTTTCTACGATATAACGCACGTGATCATCTGTGACGTATGGGCCGGCCGGGAGGCAGATGCCGGTGCGGAACAGTGCGTCGCTTACGCCGTTGATGTATGCCGGTGCAGCTGCGTAGACAGGCTGGCGGTGCATGGGCTTCCAGAGCGGACGGCTCTCGATACCGGCGCGGTCAAGGGCAATTCGCAATGCCTCTACATTATCGTTGGGCTGGCAGTCAGTGGTGGCCGAATCAGCCTGACGTATCACGCCTACTGCACCGCCCACGGCGCCTTTCACCATCTCGCGATATGCATTTTCCTGGCCATTAACTCGTTGCGCGGGATCCAGAGTAGCAGTGCAAAGCCAGAAATTAGGATCGGCCTGAGGCCATGGGGAGGTGTGCATCTTTATGCCCGGCACGTCGGCAAGCAGCTCGCAATACATTTGCTGCACGTGGCGATGATGGGCAAGATAATCGGGCAACGCAAGCATCTGTGCGCGGCCGATGCAGGCGCTTATGTTGCTCATGCGGTAATTGTAGCCTATTGCAGTGTGCTGGTAATATGGATATGAGTCGCGTGCCTGGGTTGCATACCACATTATTTGCCGGCGGTCGTCGGCAGAATGGCATAGCAGCGCACCGCCTCCCGAGGTGGTAATCATCTTATTGCCGTTGAAACTCAACACTCCGAACCGCCCGAAGGTGCCTAAAAGCCGGCCGTTGAACCGCGATCCGAATCCTTCAGCTGCATCCTCGATTACCGGAATGTCCCATTTACGGGCTACGTCCATTATGCGGTCGATGCGATAGGGCATACCGTACAGTGCCACCGGGATAATGGCCTTGGGTTTTCGCCCCGTCAGGGCTACGCGGTCGGCAATGGCTTTATCAAGCAGATCGGGGTCGATATTCCAGCTTTCGGCTTCGGAATCCACGAATACCGGAGTAGCCCCGAGATATGCGACAGGATTTGACGATGCGCAGAAAGTGAATGATTGCACCATTACTTCATCACCGGCGCCGACGCCACATGCAATCAGGGCCAGATGCACTGCAGATGTACCTGAACATAAGGCTGCCACATGGGTACTTTCCCCGGCAAATTGTGCAAGTGCTGCCTCAAAAGCGTCGCAGTCGGGGCCGAGCGGCGTGGCCCAATCATCGGCTAAGGCATCTTTGATAAAGTCTATTTCATGCCCGGTCATGCGGGGCTTGCACAGTAGTATTCGTTCCATTGTCATGCTTTAGATGCTTTGCGATAAAGGATTATTGCCACTATCGCATAAATGAAGTTGGGAATCCACATGGCTATCATGGGCGATGTGAGTCCGGAATATGCAAAGCTCTGGGTAATGGCCATAAATAGGATGTAGCTGAACGATAAAGCCAGCCCGATACCGATATTGAGACCCATGCCCCCCTTTACCTTGCGCGAGGATAGCGACATACCGATGATGGTGAGAATAAACGCAGCCGCACACATGGCATATCGGCGGTGATATTCTACCTCGAAGCTTTGAATATTGCCAACACCACGGTGACGTTGGCGCGCGATATATTGAGCCAGGGCCGGGGTGGTCATCTTTTCGTGGTCGTCCTTGGCTATGAGGAAATCGCGTGGCTCAAAGGGAATGATGGTGTCAAGGGAGCGTCCCGAGGTGATTTCCTCGCGGCCGTCGCGAAAGTCGCGGCGTATGTAGTCGTTCACACGCCAGGAGTAAAGGGTGTCCCATTTGATAGACGCGGCAGTGAGACGCGATATCAGATGCTTATCCTCATCAAAAGATTCCATAGTGAAACGGCTTCCGTTTTTGCTTATGTTGTCGTATCGGGCCATATATGCTATCTGGCCCGGCGCCACCATCAGCATAATGTTCGCACCATAATCCACACGTTTATTTTTTACG